>CBJMQH010000156.1:0-10625 GCA_966431825.1 uncultured Trinickia sp. | reverse complement strand
CCAAGGCCGCCGGCGGCACAGGAGGGCATTTAATTGAACTCCCTGCTCCGCCGCCGCATACCGTCGTCCGCGTGCCCGCTCGCTACGAGCGTGTTCGCCGTGCTGCTCGCCGCCTGCAGCGTCGGCCCCGACTATCATGCGCAGCACACGCCGCTCCCGGCGCCCGCCTGGCATGAGCTCACGGTTCCGCGCGAAACCGACGCACGGGCGTTACCGGTCTCGACCGACACCGATCCCGACCCGCGCTGGTGGACCCGCTTCGGCGACCCGGCGCTCGACATGCTCATCGAGCGCGCCCGCGCGGGCAACATCGACCTGCAGCAGGCCGTTCTTCGCATAGCGGAAGCCCGGGCGCAGCTGCAGGCCGCGGCCTCACAGGGATTGCCGAACCTGCGAGCGACCGGCAGCTATATGCGCGAGCAGCTCGGGATCAAAGGCTTGCTCGAATCGAATGGCGTCTACGATCAGATCGACCGCCTGGCCGCGCCCGACTCGCCGATCAACGCCGTTTCGCCCGGCGCCGGCCCCGCTTTGCGCGACCGGGCACTCGGTGCGCTCGGCGGCCTGACCTCGCCTGTGAACCTCTGGCAGGCCGGCTTCGATGCCTCCTGGGAGCTCGACCTGTTCGGACGCGTGCGGCGATCCGTGGAATCGGCGAATGCGGTGGTCGCCGCTGCGCGCGAGAGTCGCAACGATGCACTGCTTTCGCTCGAAGCGGAAGTTGCGCAGACCTACCTCCAACTGCGCGGCGCGCAGGCAGCCCGCGCAGTGGCGGCTCAGCTTGTCGACGATGCGCACACGTCGGTGACGCTCACGCGCAGTCAGGCCGCGGTCGGGCTGGCGAGCGCGCTCGATCTCGAGCAGTCAGAAGCGCAAGCACGACAGCTCGAAGCACAGCTGCCGCCCTTCGACGCTCAGATCGCGCAAGCGGCCAACGGGCTCGCCCTGCTCGTGGGCGAGCAACCGGGCGCGCTCGACGCCTTGGTCCTCGCCCCGCACGACGTGCCGCCCGTGCCGCCGCGCGTGCCGGTCGGGCTACCTTCTATGCTCGCGCGACGCCGCCCCGACATCCGCGAGGCCGAAGCGCAGCTCCATGCGGCGACGGCCAACGTCGGCGTCGCCGTCGCGCAGTTCTACCCCGACATCACGCTGACCGGCCAGATCGGCACGCGCGCGACGAATGCGTCCGACCTCGCGCGCTGGTCGCATCTGTTCTACGCGTTCGGTCCTTCCGTCTCGCTGCCGATATTCTCCGGCGGTGCGTTACGGGCGAATCTCGCGCTTGCCGATGCGCGGCAGGCGCAAGCTGCGCTCGCCTACAGAAAAGCGGTACTTGTCGCACTACGCGATGTCGACAACGCCCTTGCCGTCTATCGCACCGACTCGACCCATCGCGATGCGCTCGGGCAAAGCGTGGAGGCGCAACAGCGCGCCTACGCACTGGCGCGCAACCGCTTCGAGTCGGGCGTGGCGAGCTACGCTGTCGTACTCGATACCGAGCGCCAACTCGACCAGGCCAGACAGCAGTACGTGCAAGCGACGACACAGGTGTCGACGGATCTCGTGGCGTTGTACAAAGCGCTCGGGGGCGGCTGGGAGGATTCCGGCGGCGCGTGAATCGCGCCCGGGCACAACCGTTGCTGACCGTCGTTCGGTGCAACACCGTGCCGGCTCACGCGTCGGCAGGCAGGCAAGCCCTCATCCAAGACCATGTCCGAGTCCCGCGAATCGAATGCCCTCGGCGGCACGCGCGATGGCGATACCGACATCGCGCGCAATGCCCCTACGATGCCAATCCCAGTCCCGATTGCAGCGGTACGCGCGCGGGCCTACACGGTTCCGACCGATCTGCCCGAAGCTGACGGCACATTCGCATGGCACGCCACGACATTGGTCGTCGTCGAAATCGACGCACTCGGTTTCACGGGGCTCGGCTACACCTACACCGACGCATCGGCCGCTTCATTGATCCGCGACACGCTCGCCGCGACACTCGTGGGCCAGGACGCCGCGCACATCAATCACCTCGTTCACGCGCTCTGGCAACGCGTGCGCAACATCGGCCGTGCAGGGCTCGCGGCGACCGCCATTTCGGCGCTCGACTTCGCGCTGTGGGACCTCAGCGCACGCGTTGCCGGCGTACCGCTCGTGCGCTTGTTGGGCGGTGCCATGCGCGAGCACGTGCCCATCTACGGCAGCGGCGGCTTTACGACCTACACCGATGCGCAATTGCGGGCGCAGTTCGAACATTGGACGCACGTAGACGGTTGCCGGGCCGTGAAGATGAAGATCGGCACCCATCCCGAACGCGATCCTGCGCGCGTCGCCGTGGGGCGGGAAGCGGCCGGCGATGCACAGCTGTTCGTCGATGCGAACGGCGCCTTCTCAGTGAAGTCGGCGCTTCTCATGGCCGAGCGCATCGCGCAATACGACGTGGCGTGGTTCGAAGAGCCGGTCTCGTCCGACGACCTCACGGGACTCGCCGCCGTACGAGCCGCGACACCCGCCTCGATGGACATTGCGGCCGGTGAATACGCGTACACGGCCGATGATTTTCGGCACATCCTCGAGCAGCATGCCGTCGACGTACTCCAGGCCGACGCGACTCGCTGCGGCGGTGTCACGGGCTTTGTACGCGCAGCCCACCTCGCCGACGCCTGGCACTTGCCGCTGTCCGCGCATTGCGCGCCGGCGCTGCACCTGCACCTTGCCGCCGCTGTGCCGAGGCTGCGCCATGTCGAATGGTTCCACGACCATGTGCGGATCGAATCGATACTGTTCGACGGTGCACCGCGACCGAGCAACGGCACGATCGCACCGGATCCCGACCGACCCGGATGCGGCCTCGAATTCAAGCATGCGGACGCGCAGCGCTATGCCGTCTGATTCCCTCCTGCCTTCGCTGAGACAATGAACGAATCGACCGACCGGCTGCTCGCTCTCTTTGGCCTCGTTGCCGGCGCCGCGACCGCCGCGACGCTCGCGAAGCTCGGCGCGGATACGCTGCTGCACGCCGCGCCGCCACCGCGCAAGTTTGCGACGCGGCGTGTCGGTGCGCATATCGATGCCGCGCGCACGTTCAATCACAGCGCCGCCTTGCTCGCGCTGTCGGCGCTGACCGATGCCGGGATCGAGCACTACCGCGGCTCGTTCGCCAACCCCGCGATGTACGCGCCGCTCGTGACAGGCACGCTCTCATTGCTGGCCGGCGTGCACGGCGGTGGCGACGACAAGCCGAGCCGCCATCGGGCGCGGCGGGCGGCCTACCTTGCTGCAGCCGGCGCCGGTGTGGCCGGAACGGGTTTCCATCTCTACAACGTCACGAAACGCCCGGGCGGATGGAGTTGGCAGAACCTGTTCTACGCCGCCCCGCTAGGTGCGCCGATGGCGCTGTTTCTTTCGGGTGTCATCGGCGCAGTGGGCGAGACGCTGCGCGACGAACCCGCAAACGACCCGCGGCTCCTCGGCATGCCGGCGGGCAAGGCGCTCGCGCTGCTCGCCGCCGCGGGACTCGCAGGCACCGTCGGCGAGGTGGCGCTGCTGCATTTTCGCGGGGCGTTCCAGCATCGCGCGATGTATGCGCCCGTGACCGTACCGCCTGTCGCGGCTGCGCTGCTGACGCTCGCCGCACTGGGCGAGCCACGCCCTCGCCTCGTCACGCGCTGGTGGCTGCGCATTACCGCAGCACTGGGCGCGATCGGCGCCGGCTTTCATGCGCGCGGCGTCGCGCGTCAACACGGCGGCTGGCGCAATTGGACGCAGAACCTGCTAAGCGGCCCGCCGCTGCCTGCACCGCCGAGCTTCACGGCATTGGCGCTCGCCGGGCTTGCAGCGCTGCGGCTGAGGGAGACTGAACGATGAGCCGACATGACTTGCCCCGCTACCCCGGGTACGACGTTCTCGCCAAACGCGACACGCCATCCTGGGATGACGCGACACGCGCCGTCGTGGCACAGCGGATGGCGCAACCGAACTCGCCGCGGTTCTGTAACGACGTGCAATGGCGAACGCTTTGCGCGCTCTGTGCGACGGTCGTGCCGCGATCGCTGCACGCCGCCTCGGCGAGCGGCGAGGTGACCGGCACGAAGCGCGATCGGGCGGGTGCGCCGCGCATTCCCGTCGCCGGGCTCGTCGATACGAAGCTCGCGCAAGACAGTCGAGACGGCTACCGCGACGCGCGCCTCCCGGCACTTCGCGATGCCTGGCGCATCGCGCTTGCAGCCATCGATGTCGAGAGCCGGCAGCGCTTTCGTGCCGGGTTCGCCGACATCGACGAACCGGCGCGCCGGACGATGCTCTCGCTGATGCAGCAAGGCAAGCTGACGGATCCCGCATGGGAGGGCATGCACTGCGACGTCTTCTTCAGCCTGCGGCTGTTGCACGATATTTGTTCGGCCTACTATTCGCACCCGCATTCGTGGAGCGAAATGGGTTTCGGCGGCCCCGCGAATCCGCGCGGCTATGTGCGCATGCTCGAGAACCGGCGAGATCCGTGGGAAGCCGTCAAAGCCGAGCCAGGGCGGGAGGCGCACGCGCAGCGGGAGAATGCACGTGCTCGATGAAGCGCTGACCGAACCACGCGGCAAGAACGGGCGTGCCCCCGACGTCTTCACGGTTGGGGGATGGGTGCCCATGCGCGAGTACGGCAACGACGACGAGGTCGACTTTGCCATCGTGGGCACGGGCGCCGGTGGCGGCACGCTGGCCTGTCGGCTTGCCGAGCATGGCTTTCGTGTCGTCGCGTTCGATGCGGGCGCGTGGTGGCGTCCGCTCGAAGAGTTCGCGTCCGACGAAACGCATCAGGCAAAGCTCTACTGGACCGACGAGCGAATCTGCGATGGCGACAACCCGCTCAAGCTCGGCAGCAACAACAGCGGCAAAGCCGTCGGCGGCAGCACGGTCCACTTTGCGATGGTGTCGTTACGCTTTCGCCCCGAGTGGTTCAAGTCGCGCAGCCTGCTTGGCTATGGTGCGGACTGGCCGATCGATTGGCGCGAGATGTGGCGCTACTACGCCTTCGTCGAAGACGCGTTGAAGATATCCGGCCCCGTGCGCTACCCGTGGGGGCCGCCGCGCGGGCGCTATCCGTATCGGGCTCACGAGTTGAACGCCGCCGCCCTCGTGCTGGCACGCGGGGCGCAAGCGCTCGGAATCGACTGGGCACCCACGCCGCTCGCCACCCTCTCTGCACCGCGCGGGCAAGCGCATCCCTGCGTCTACCGCGGCTTCTGCGTGACAGGGTGCGCCACGAACGCCAAGCAGAGTGCGCTCGTCACCTGGATACCACGCGCGGTGCGCGCGGGCGCCGAAATCCGCGATCTGTCGATGGTGGGTCGCGTCGCGATGGGCGAGAACAACCGTGCGACAGGCGTCGAATACTTCCGCGAGGGACGCTGGCAATTCCAGCGCGCGCGCAACGTCGTGGTCGCCGGCTACGCGATCGAAACGCCACGTCTTTTATTGATGTCGGCTACGCCGCGCTATCCCGACGGAGTGGCGAACAGCTCGGGGCTCGTCGGAAAGAACCTGATGGTCCAAGCCAATCAAGCCGTTTGGGGTGTGATGGACGACGAAATCCGCTGGTACAAGGGGCCGCCGTCTCTCGCGCTGACCGAGCATTGGAACTATACGGACAAGGGCAAGGACTTTTTCGGCGGCTACTGCTACATGAGCCAGGGGCCGCTGCCGAACGCGTGGGTTGCCGTACAGAACGGCCGAGGACTCTGGGGCGAGCGTTTGCACGACGAAATGCAGAAGTACAACCATCAGGCCGGGTTGAAGATCGTGGGCGAAACGCTGCCGCAGGAAATGAACCGCGTCACGCTGGCCGACGAGAAAGACGCATACGGCTTGCCGATCGCGCGCGTGACGCATTCGCTGTGCGACAACGACAAGCGGCTGATCGACCACGCCCTCGACTTCATGACGCAAGCGCTCGACGCGGCAGGCGGCAAGGAGATCTGGCGTCAGCTCGACGACACCTGCCATTTGAACGGCACCGCGCGCATGGGCGACGATCCGCGCACGAGCGTCGTGAATGCCGACTGCAGGAGTTGGGACGTTCCGAATCTGTGGATTTGCGACGGTTCGGTTTTTCCGACCGTCGGCGGCGTCAATCCTTCGCTGACGATCCAGGCTATCGCGTGCCGCACGGCCGATCGCATTGCAGCGCTGCGCTCGCGCGGCGACTTGTGATCGTGTTTCGACTGCACATTGGTTGCGTGAGACAACCGTCTTCGCGCCGGGCACGTGCATTGCCTACACTGGTTTCATCGGTGAGCCGCGTATTGCCTGCAGCTTCGGACGCATGCGCGGCATCGCATCGGAAACGACGAAAGGCGAGGCATATCGTGCAAAACGCAGACAAGAATCCCACTCAGGCACAGCAGCAGGAAATGGCTACCAAGAGCCCGGCCAAGACGCCCGCCGCGGGTGCTGATACGCCCGACGCGAAGACCCAGGCGCGCGAATTCGGTTCGAAGAAAAATGCGAGCGCCGCAGAAGCGGTCGCCGCGAAGAATCCGGCACCGCTGCCGCAGATCGATGAGGCTGCCAAGCAAAGCGATGCAGGCGACCCGGTCGTACGCGCCAACAAGCGCATCGTCTCGGTCGACAACGCAGGCATGGCCGCGTCGGACAATACCGTGGACACTGACGCCAAGGGTCTGGAAGCGCGTCGCGACATGTCAGCGTGGCACGACAACGTGGTCTTCTCGAACGCGACGCTCGAGAACAACGTGCCGATGGCCGCCGACGGGTTGGCCGACCTCGACAGCCGCCCGGAAGGCAATTTCCCGCTCGTCGCCATGCGCGAGGGCTGGCAGTTCGTCTATCAAGGAACCGTCAACGTGACCGAGCGCAACGGCACGCGCGCAGAACATGTGTTCGTCATGGAGCCCGTCGCGGGCGGCGGCACGCACACGCGCTGAACGCACGACGCAACGCCCCCAAAGTACACAATCAATCGAACAACGGAGACGTCTATGTCGCGGTCGGATCGTTCCCCGAAGGTTGTCGTCGTTACGGGTGCCAGTGCCGGCGTGGGACGCGCAGCGGCCCTCGCGTTCGCCGCGATCGGCGCGAATGTGGCATTGCTCGCACGCGATGCGCAGGCTCTCGAGGTGGTTGCCGAGGAAGTGCGCGGGCACGGCGTGCGTGCGCTTCCGGTCGCGCTCGACGTGAGCGCCGCCGATGCGGTCGAACAGGCGGCCGAGCGCATCGAGGCGACGCTCGGGCCCATCGACGTCTGGGTCAACAATGCGATGGTGACGATATTCGCGCCCGTTGCGCGGATCAAGCCCGCCGAGTATGCGCGCGTGACCGAGGTGACCTATTTGGGCTACGTCTGGGGCACGATGGCAGCGCTCAAACGGATGACGGCGCGCAACCGCGGTGTGATCGTGCAAGTGGGCTCCGCCCTCGCCTACCGGGCGATACCGCTGCAATCCGCTTATTGCGGCGCGAAACACGCGATCCGAGGCTTCACCGATGCGCTGCGTTGCGAGCTGCTGCACGACAAGAGCCGTGTCCGCGTGACCATGGTCCAGATGCCCGCGCTGAACACACCGCAATTCGACTGGGCACTTACGCGGATGCCCTCCCCGCCTCGCCCCGTTGCGCCGGTCTACCAACCGGAAGTTGCCGCCGAAGCAATCGTCTGGGCCGCGACGCACCCGAGGCGCGAGCTTAACGTCGGGTATTCGTCAGTCGAAGCGATCGAGGCGAACAAGCTTGCGCCCGGCTGCCTTGATCGTTACCTCGCTACCCATGCCTATAGCGGTCAAATGCGTGACGAGCCGCTCGATGCCGACAGACCCAACAACTTGTGGCAGCCCGTGCCGGGCCGCCATCGGCTGCGCGGCGCGTTCGATAACGAATCGAAAGCCACCAGTGCAACGCTTTGGCTCGACAAGCACCGCGGGGCCGCGCTCGGCGCGACGATTGCGTTAGCCCTCGTCGCGCTGCTCGCGCGCTGCGGAACAGCGCGCCGGTCCTCGTCTTCCCGAGCCGTCAATCCTTCTTGTCCGGCAAGACGCTGGCGAAAAACCGCTTGGCTGTATTGACGAGCACACTACCCTCGCGCGGATCGCCTTCCATCAGCGTACGCATGAACTGGCGCGCCTGAGTCAGCGTCACGTGTGGCGGAAGCGGCGGCACTTCAGGGTCGGTCTTGACTTCGAGAACAACGGGTGTCGTAGCGGCGAGGGCCTCTTCCCACGCGGCCCCAATCTGCTCGGGCCGGTCGACGTAGATGCCCTTCAAACCGATCAGTTCGGCGAAACGATGGAACGGCACATTGGGCAAAGCCTGCGAAGCGGTGAACTTCGGGTCGCCCTCCATTACGCGCTGCTCCCAGGTCACCTGGTTGAGGTCTTCGTTGTTCAGCACCAGGCAGATCCAGCGCCCGTCCTGCCACTGCCGCCAATACTTGGCCACCGTGATCAGCTCGGCCATATTATTCATTTGCATTGCGCCGTCGCCGACGAGGGCGAACACGGGCCGCCCGGGATGCGCGAACTTCGCAGCAATGGCATAAGGCACGGCAGCGCCCATCGACGCGAGACCGCCGGATAGCGAGCACATCATGCCACGACGGATTCTGAGGTCACGCGCGAACCAGTTCGCGCAGGACCCCGAATCGCTCGTGATGATCGCGTCATACGGTAGCCGCGGGGACAGTTCAGTGAACGGAAGCTGCGGGTTGACGCCGCGCTTGGCCGTCTCCTTGGCGCGCTTGTCGAGCGTTTCCCACCAGTCCTCGGTCCATCGCGCAATGCGTTTGCGCCACGTGTCGTCAGTCTTTTGATCGAGTAGCGGCAGCAGCGCGCTTAGCGTCTCGGCACTATCGCCCACGAGACTGACCTCCATCGGGTAACGCAAGCTCAGCATGCCCGGCGACAAATCGATCTGTACCCCGCGGGCGTCGCCCTCTTTCGGCAGGAATTCCGAGTACGGAAACCCGGAGCCGATCATCAGCAACGTGTCGCAACTTGTCATCAGCTCCCAGCTCGGCTTCGTGCCGAGCAGACCGATGGAGCCCGTGACCCACGGATATTCGTCGGGCACCACGGCTTTGCCCAGGAGCGCCTTGGCCACGCCGGCACCGAGCCGCTCGGCCACGGCGATCACTTCGTCGGTTGCATGCAACGCCCCGGCACCGACAAGCATCGCCACGCGCTTGCCCGCGTTGAGGACATCGGCGGCGCGGGCCAGGTCGCCGGGCTCGGGGACGATTCGCGGCCGGGCGAACCCGACCCCCGAGTGCGCCGTACCGTGCTTGCGCGGCGGCGGCGTGTAGTCGAGTTCCTGCAGGTCGTTCTGCAGCACGATCGCCGTTACGCGGCGTTCGCCCAGCGCAATGCGCACGGCGCGGTCGATCATGTGGCGCACCTGCGAGGGCACGCTCGCTTGCTGCACATAGGCGCCTGCGACGTCCTTGAGCATCGAAACGATATCGACTTCCTGCTGGTAGTGCGCGCCGAGCGCAGCCCGGGCCTGCTGACCGCAGATCGCGAGCACCGGCATATGGTCGAGCCGCGCATCGTAGAGGCCGGTGACCAGATGGGCGGCACCCGGCCCCGAGGTGGCGATACATACGCCGAGCTCGCCCGTGAACTTCGCGTGAGCGCTCGCCATGAATGCCGCCATTTCCTCATGGCGCGCCTGAATAAACTCGATCTTCCCTTCCGCGCGGTTCAATGCGCCGAAGACGCCGTTGATACCGTCGCCGGGGTAACCGTATATCCTGCGCACGCCCCATTCGTGCAATCTTTCCACGAGGAAATCGCCAACCGTCTGCGCCATCTCACCCTCCCTTTAGCCTGGTTCCTACCGCCCCCTTTTGCCGCAAGAAGTGCACCCGGGAACCGGCGATCCGGCCCGCGTGTGAGGCTGCTGCGCGCCCGTTGCGCTAAGGAATCGGTTCGGGCTGCCGATAATCAGGTCACCGCAAAGCACTATCTTGGCGCAGTAAAAACAGGATGCATGGCACATACAACTTCTGGCTCGTCGGCCTTTCGCTGATCGTCGCCACACTCGCGTCCTATACGGCACTCGATCTGTCGCGGCGCATTCCGCAGATCAGCGAGCCGGCGACACGCCAGTTGTGGCTGCTCGGCGGCGCACTCGCGTTCGGGGTCGGAATCTGGTCGATGCACTTCATCGGGGTCCTCGCGTTTTCGCTGCCCATTCCCCTCGGCTACGATCTCGGCATCACCGCCGTATCGCTCGGCACAGCCATTCTGGTTTCGTACCTTGCGCTCGCGGTCACCGCACGCGGCATATTGGGCACGACGCGTCTGTTGATTTCCGGGTGCTTCATGGGAGCGGGCATCGCGGCGATGCATTATCTCGGCGATGCCGCGATGCGAATGGATCCGCCGATTCAGTACGACCGCGGACTCGTGGCGCTTTCGATCGCGATTGCCGTTGTTGCTTCGATCGCGGCGCTCTGGATCGCACGTTGACTTGCAGCCCGCGCACAAACGAACGTGTTCGAGAAGCGGATGGGCGCCGCGTGCGTGATGGGCCTGGCCATCACCGGCATACACTACACGGGCAACGCTGCGGCCCGGTTCCTGCCCGGGGCGATATTCGGTGCCGCGAACGGAATCGACAGGCGTTGG
>CBJMQH010000155.1:0-10676 GCA_966431825.1 uncultured Trinickia sp. | reverse complement strand
AGAAATTGCGGTCCATCCAGTCGGCGCTCGACAGATAGACGTTTTCCTCACCGTTCGAGAAGAAGTAGAAGATGCGGTGATGTTCGAGAAAACGCCCGACGATCGAGCGCACGGAGATGTTCTCGGACAGCCCCGGCACGCCCGGCTGCAGCGAGCAGACGCCCCGTACGATGAGGTCGATCTTGACGCCGGCCTGTGATGCTTCGTAGAGCTCGGCGATGACGGTGGGTTCGAGCAGGGCGTTCATCTTCGCCACGATGCGCGCCTTGCGGCCTGCCCGTGCGTTTTCGGCTTCGGCGCGAATCGCGGCGACGAGCTTCGGGTGCAGCGTGAACGGAGATTGCCAGAGCTCGTGCAGCTTCAACTCGCCGCCGATGCCCGTGAGTTGCTGGAAAACGTGGTGCACATCCTCGCAGATACGCTGATCGGCCGTCATCAAGCCGAAGTCGCTATAGAGGCGCGCGGTACGGGGGTGGTAGTTGCCCGTGCCCAGATGCGCATAGCGCTTGAGCACCGACTTGCCGTTCTGGGCCACGCGCCGCACGATCAGCATCATCTTGGCGTGGCACTTGTGCCCGACCACGCCATACACGACGTGGGCGCCGACGGCTTCGAGCTGAGACGCCCAGTTGATGTTCGTTTCTTCATCGAACCGCGCGAGCAATTCGACGACGACTGTGACTTCCTTGCCGTTGCGGGCCGCCTGCATCAGCGCATCCATCAGCGGCGAATCGGTCCCTGTGCGGTAGATCGTCTGTTTGATCGCGACGACGTTCGGGTCTTGCGCCGCTTCGAGCAACAGCTCCAACACGGGCTGGAAGCTCTCGTAGGGGTGATGCAGCAGCACGTCGCCCTTGTCGATCGTATCGAACAGCGTGGCGGGATTGGCGAGGGCTGCAGGCGTGGCCGGTGCATGCGGCACGAACTTCAGATCCGGGCGATCGACGAGTTCGGGCAGGTGCATGAGCCGAACGAGATTGACGGACCCCTCGACGCGATAGCAGTCCTTCTCATTGAGGTTGCTCTCGGCGAGCAGGCGCTGCACGATGTGCTGCGGTGTCTGCGCCGATACTTCGAGCCGCACGGCATTGCCGAGGTGCCGGGCCGGCAGCTCGCCTTGCAGCGCCACGCGCAGGTTCGTGATTTCGTCTTCGTCGACGAACAGTTCGCTGTTGCGGGTGATGCGAAACTGATTGCAGCTGCGCACGACGAGGTTCGGGAACAGCTCGCCCACGAAGCGCTGCATCAACGAGCTGAGGAGTACGAAACCATGTGCGAACCCCGACAGCTCCTGCGGCATGCGCACGAGCCGCGGCAATGCCCGCGGCGCTTGCACGATACCCATGAAGGCCTGCCGCCCGAACGCGTCCTTGCCTTCGAGCTCGACGACGAAGTTCAGACTCTTGTTGAGCACGCGCGGGAACGGGTGCGCTGGGTCGAGCCCGATCGGCGTCAGGACGGGCAGCAGTTCGTCCTGGAAGTAAGTGCGCGCCCATTCGGTTTGCGCGTCGGTCCAGGCTTCCGTGCCGTGAAAGTAGATGCCTTCTTCCTCGAGCGCGGGCAGGACCGTCTCGTGCAGCATCGTGTATTGCCGGTGCACGAGCTTCTGCGCGCGTTCGACGACGAGATCGTAGACGTGCTGGAGCGACATGCCGTCCGGCGAGAGGGTGCCGGGGTTGTCGCGGATCTGCTCCTGCAGGCCGGCCATGCGAACCTCGAAGAACTCGTCGAGATTGCTGCTCGTGATGCAGATGAAGCGCAGCCGCTCCAGCAGCGGTACGGCGGGATCGGCAGCTTGCGCCAGCACCCTTTCGTTGAAACCCAAAATGCCCAGTTCACGGTTCAGCAGGGGGTAGCGCAAAGACATCGGCAAGGACGAATGAGAAGGGTCGGATGAAGAGACAAACGGATGCTCGGAAACTCTCACAGTTCTATGTCAATCCGATGAAAGGCACTGTCGCTAATTCTAAGGGGATTTCCCGTATTTGAAACTGGGCCAAAATTGAGGAGAAACAAGCATGGACGACCTGCGAGAATGATCGAGGCGTGCGTGGGCTGCGTTCCATGTCCGATTTCGGTGCGCTTCGTCAGAACCGGTCGCGATGCGCGCTGTGGCTCGCGTCGTCGATGCGCTTAAAATGGCGACTTTGAACAACTGCCGCCTTGCCGGCCTGCACGCCGCGCGCGGTGTGCCCACGAACGGAGCCTTTCTTCGCATGGTCAACACTCCGCATCTGCTTGCTTCCGTCGATCTGGGCTCGAACAGCTTCCGGCTGATCGTCGGGCGAGTCGAAGAGACGCCGGCCGGCAGCCAGATCTATCAGGTGGATGCGCTGCGCGAACCGGTTCGGCTCGCGGCCGGTCTTTCCGCCGACAAGATGCTCGATCGCGCTTCGCAGGTCCGTGCATGGGACGCGCTCAAGCGTTTCGGCGAGCGGCTGCGCGACTTCCATCCGGACCATGTGCGAGCCGTCGCCACGAATACGTTGCGCGTGGCGAAAAACGCACCGGAATTCCTCGTCGAGGCGGAAAGTGCACTCGGCTTCCCAATCGAGGTGATCGCAGGCCGCGAGGAAGCACGCCTCATTTACGCGGGTGCCGCACATTCAGTGCCGGCCAGTTCGGGCAAGCGGCTCGTCGTCGATATCGGCGGCGGTTCGACCGAGTTCATCATCGGGTCGCACTACACGCCGCTTGTCATGGAGAGCCTCTACATCGGCTGCGTGAGCCATAGCCGCGCATTCTTTCCGTCCGGCAACGTCGACGAATACACGATGCGCCAGGCGGAGCTCGCCGCCAAGCGTGAAATCGAAATCATCTCGCGCGAATACAAGCAGGCAGGATGGGATCAGGCGATCGGCTCTTCGGGCACGGCGCGTGCGTTGGCCGAACTCGTCGAGGCCAACGGCTTCAACGACGCCGGTATTTCGCATGGTATTTCACGCGGCGGTCTGGAAAGGTTGAAGCGCGCGCTGATCAAGGCCGAGAACGTCAATCGGCTCAAGCTCGTCGCGTTGAAGGCGGACCGCATACCGGTACTCGCGGGCGGTCTCTCGATCATGCTCGCCGTATTCGAGGAACTGGGCATCGACTATGTCGATACGACCGACGGCGCGTTGCGGCTCGGCGTGCTGTACGACCTGCTCGGTCGTTCGCAGCACGAAGATATGCGCGCCGTGACGGTGCAGGGCTTTATGCGGCGTTACGGCGTAGACCGTGCGCAGGCCGACCGCATCGGCGCGCTGGCCATCAATTTCTATGATCAACTCGGCGAGACCGACGCGCAGCGCGCGGACGAGGCCCGTATATTCCTCGGATGGGCCGCAGCGCTGCACGAGATCGGCCTCTCGATTTCGCATAGCGCATACCACAAGCATTCGGCCTATATCGCGAGCAACGCGGACATGCCCGGTTTTTCGCGCACCGATCAGGCGCGCCTTGCCACGCTCGTGCTGGGCCATGCCGGCAAGCTCGGCAAGCTGTCACAGCAGCGCGAGGTCGAATGGCCGCTGCTGTTCTGTCTGCGGCTCGCCGCGTTGCTCTGCCGGCGGCGTGCCGATGTCGGCCTGCCCGGTATCCGGGTCGTGCAGACCGGTAACGGCTACGAAGTCCACCTCCCGAACGGTTGGGTGGCAAATAACCCGCTCACCGATTACAGCCTCGTGCAGGAAGCGGCCGAGTGGGAGAAGGTCGGCATGCGCTATCGCGTCGTCTATACCGAAGACTGAGCAAAGTCTCGAACGTCGAACATAAAAAGATGCCCGTTTGCGTGCACGACGCAGACGGGCGACAGGTTTTCGCGTGTTGCCGAACGTGTTCGGCAGGTGGGTGTGTTCGTTCTTCAGCGCGCCGGCGTCTCGCCGAGGAAGTGGCGCGCATAGCGCGGATTGATGTCGGACAGACGGAACAGCGTGAGGAAATCGGCGCAGTTGAAGTCGGGGTCCCAGGCAGGCGCGCCGCAAATCTTCGCGCCAAGCCGCATGTAGCCCTTGATGAGCGGCGGCGGCGCGACGCGCGCACCCGTGCGCAGCTCTTCGACAGGCAGCGGCGTGTGCGGGAACGCGCGGTATTCGGGGTCCGTCAGGGCCGTCTCGCGCATCGATTCATATAGGTTCGCCGCGAAGTGACCACCGTCGGCCATCGGCACGCTTGCGCAGCCAAGCATCGTTTCGTAGCCGTTTTGCATCATGTAGGTGCCGAGACCGCCCCACAACGACATGATCACCGAGCCGCTGCGATAGTCGGGGTGGACACAGGAGCGGCCGACCTCGACCATTTTCGAGCGCAGGTGGGCGAGCCGCGAGAGATCGAATTCGCTTTCGGCGTAGAGACGGCCGATGCGAGCAGCCTGATGCGGCGGCAGCACGCGGTAGGTGCCGACCACCACGAGCGTGTCGAGATCGCGCACGAGCAGGTGATCGCAGTAGGCATCGAACGCATCGACGTCGAGGCCGGCAGGCCCCGAAACGTGCGCACCCATTTCGTCTGCAAATACGCGGTAGCGCAACCGCTGCGCTTCGCGCAAAGCTTCTTCGGTCCTTGCCCAGGCCACCTGCAGCCGGTGCTCCGCCGTCACCGTCTCTGCGGCACGCGGCAGGCGGCGACGCGACTCGAACGGGATGGAAGCGAGGGGCAGGGTGGGCGTCGGCAGGTCTCGCATAAGGGTTCCTAATGGCAATGAAAGGTCGTCCTGCCAATGTAGTAACCGCACATGACTGTTGCATGGCAATCGCGTGTCGATGCGATGACATGTCGTACGGTCGACACAGGCGCGGGGGCACGGGCCGCAATGCCCGCACGCCCCCTTCATGCGAGATCCGGCGAGACGACGGCGCGAACGACCACCTGATCGTCGCCGTGGCGCTCGCGCCACGCGAGCCACCAGATGCCGCCCTTCTTGATCGTCCATTCCGCTTGTTGGCCCGCAATGAGCTGCGAGACGACGTGACCTAACGTGGGCTGATGGCCGACCACGACGACGGTTTCGGCGATGCCCTCCGGCCACCCGGTTGCGGCCAGGATATCGGCGCAGGAAGCGCCCGGCGCGAGCGTGTCGATCGTACGGTATTGATCGGTCAGGGCTTCGACCGTCTGCACGGTGCGCGCCGCAGGGCTCGCGAGAATGACGGCCGAGTGGTCGAGGCGATGGCGCAGCCATTTCGCGGCGGCCTGGGCCTGTTTGCGCCCGCGCGGCGTGAGCTGGCGGGCGAGATCGGTGGCCGCGGCGTCTTCGGCTTCGGCATGGCGCCAGAGAATCAGGTTCATGAATGTCTCCTAGCTATCGGTACCGTAGTTCGCCACGCAAACTGCGTGCGTGCCGGGATTCGCATTATTTCCAGACGATGGCGGGTCGAGATTGACCATTCAGCCGGAAAGCGGGTAGAATCTGCGGTTCGTCGGAGCGTAGCGCAGCCTGGTAGCGCATCTGATTTGGGATCAGAGGGTCGAAGGTTCGAATCCTTTCGCTCCGACCACAAAACGCAGGACGCAAAAGGGGTTACAAGAGTCATTCTTGTAGCCCCTTTTTCTTTGTCGACGCATTGTTGCGATCCGCCATGCTCGGAGACGACAGACGATGGATGATCAACCGTTGCCCGACGATCTGCTGCCCTTCTTCGAGCGCGAACTGATGCTGCTGCGCCAGTCGATGAGTGCGTTTGCCGAGCGCTTTCCCGGTGCGGCCGCGCGACTCGGCATTTCGGGCGAACGTGCCGAGGACCCCCATGTAGAACGTCTCTTGCAGTCCGCTGCGCTGATGAACGCGCGCACCCAGGCAAGAATAGACGACGACTACCCCGAATTCACGGCTGCGATGTTCGAGCGGCTGCACCCCGAGGTGTTGCGGCCGTTTCCTGCCAGTTCGATCGCGCAGGTCAGGGCCGTTCCCGATCCGTCGCGCGGCAGCCGGACCATCGCGCGGGGCACGCAATTCGTATCGCGCCATGGCCGGTTCCCGTTTCGTTCTGCATACGATGTCCGCATCGCACCGCTCGCCATCGCGCAAGCGCGCTATGTATCTGCAACGATGGCGCCGCCGGCTACCGCGCTGCCGGCCGAAACGTGTGGACTCCTGTCGATTGCGTTTGCGATCGACGGGGGTGCCGATGCGTCTCTATGCCTGCCCGATCGCGTGCGCGTCTATCTCGACGGCAAGCCCGAAACCGCTGCGGCGCTGGCCGACCTCTTCTTGCTGAGGGCCACGGCCGCTTTCGTCGAGGCCGAGGGGGCGGCGAGATGGGCGGCTTGTTCGAACGTGCCGACTGCGGCGGTCGGTTTCGACGAGATGGAGAGCCTTTTCGACAGCGGTAAAGAAAGGACGTTGCCGCTGCGCCTGTTGCTCGAATACTTCGCGCTGCCTGAGCGTTTCCATTTCATCGATATCGACTTCGCAGCACTGTTGCGCACGATAGCGCCTGCGCAAAGCGGCGCGGCCCGGATCACATTGCATCTCGCGATCACCGGCATCGAGCGCGATTCGCAGCTGGAGCGGCGTATGTCGGCAGTGAGCGAGGCGAACCTGAAGCTCTTTTGCACGCCGATCGTCAATTTGTTCGAGCGCGACGCGGAACCGATCGAGCCGAAGGCGACACCCGGCTATGACGTGCGATATCCGGTGGCACCGCGCGGCGTCAGGATGGGTGAGGCGCAGGTCTGGGCGATCGAGCGGGTCTGCTTGAGGCGCGAGGGGAGGCGCGATCCGGAGGAGATCGAGCCCGCGCACGCATTCGGGCATCGTCGCTACTATGGCGCGCCTGTCTGGGAACAATTGGGCGGCGCCTTGACGGCATACCCGTTGGAGCCGAGCGAGGCGGCGTTCGCACTGCGCAAGCTCGATGGCGAGCCCGTGGCTGTCGAAGGGGACCAGTTGGCGGTAACGCTGATCTGCACGAACCGCGACCTGCCGGCGGCCATGCCCATCGGCGCGGACGACGGCGATCTTGAAGCGCCCGACACCGATCTGCAGTGCCCGGTCGTCTTGTTGCGGCAACCGACCGCCAGCGTGCGGCCGCGCGCCGCAGACGGCGATTGGTGGCGCTTGTTGTCGCATCTCACGCCGCAAACTTGTCGGCTCGACCAAACGGGCCTGGACGACATTAAACGCCTGTTCAGGCATCTTGCATCGCATTCGGGCGCGCAGCCACGCCATATCGACGGGATCGTTTCGCTGAGCCGACGCAGCGTGATGCTGTGGACGACGATAGCGGGTGCATCGGGCTTCGAACCTGGGATCGAAATCACGATTACGCTCGATGAGCGGCGATTTGTATCGGACAGCCTCAGCGTATTCATTGGCGTGATGGATCGGTTCTTTGCCGGTTACGCCTATATGACAACTTCAATCCAGCTCATTGCACGTTCCGCTGCCACTGGAGCCGCAATTCGTCGATGCTCGCCGCGGGCGGGGCTTTTGTCGATGATTTGAGCGCGGCCGGTACGCCTGCTCCGTAAATTGTTACAAAAAGTAATGGCGAAAGTTTAACTTTCTTTGTGCCGCGGGGCTGTCCTGGCGGATCAAATTTCTCACGCCCGTTTGAGGGATTTTTAGTTTTTCGGTGATTTGGTATATTGGCCGCCTTTGCAAGGCGGCTGAGAGCGCATTGCGAGCGGGCAATACGCTCGTTTGATGACCTGACATATCCGGCGAAAGAATAGAAGAGGTCGAACATGAGTTTTGCTGCATCCGGGGGCGCCGGTGGCGGCGGTGCGCCCATGACCGGCGGTTTCGCCGATTTCGGTTCGGCAGCGGGCTTGGCAGGTCAGCTCGGTGCAGTTGCAGGCGTCCCCGGCGCGGGGCTCCTGCGTGGCGCAGCCAGTGCCGTCGAGCTTGCGCAGACCGGGATGGCGCTCATGGGCAAGACGCCCGAAGCGATTGCCGGTGCGATCAACAGCGCCGTGGGCGGGCGCCCCACGCTGACGCAGGCACACCGTTACGTGTCCATCGAGACGCCGCTCGGCCCCGACGTGCTGCTCGTGAACGCGATGGTCGCGGACGAGCACGTCAACCAACTCCCTGAAATCCATCTCGACCTGCTATCGCATCAAAGCGATATCGAGCCGCAGCAAATCATCGGGCAGCAGGTCAAGATCACGCTCGATCCACATACGCGTAACTACAGTTTGACGCGCGTCGTTTCCATGCCGCGCGAGATCGACGACCGTCGATACTTCGACGGCTATGTCGTGTCGTTCGGGCGCGTGGGCAGCTCGGGTACGGTGACGCGCTACGAAATGTCGGTGGTGCCGTGGTTCTGGTTTCTTACGCGATCGACCGATTGCCGCATCTTCCAGAACCTTTCGCCCGAAGACATCCTCGCGACGATCTTCCACGAACAGGGGTTTTTCGACTTCGAGTTCAAAGTTCAGGCGCCGCGTCCCCAGCTGAAGTATGTCGTGATGTACGGCGAGTCCTACTACAACTTCTGCGCGCGGCTCATGGAGCAGGAAGGGCTCATCTGGACCTTCCGCTACGAAAAAGACAAGCATGTCCTCGTGATCGGCGATACGAACGCGATCTTCCGTGCGCAACCGACGCTCGGTGAAATCGAATACCACGCGGACAGTGCGGCGAGCGAGCGCGATGGCATCGAGCGGTGGGACGAGGCATTCAGCTTTCGCGTGGGCAAGGTCACCTATCGTGACTTCAATTTCGAAAGGCCGTCTTCGCAGCTGATGCTCGTCGAAGCGCCGGCACGCGGCCTCACGCATCCGCAGATTCAGTCCACCGAGCGGTTCGAACACCAGTCGCTGTACGACCATCACGAAGACGGCGAGCGCTACGTGGGCTATGCGATGGAAGCCGAAGAGGCGCAGGCGCGCAGGTTCTCCGGGAGCGGGTTTGCGCCGGGCATGACGACGGTGGGGCGGTTCACGCTCGTGAATCACCGCACATCCGCCTACAACGGCAAGGACTTCATCATCCTGCGCGTGCGCCATCAGGCGGTGAACGACTACACGCAGCAGGTCGCCCAGTTGCCTTACCGGAATACGTTCACGTGCTTGCCGTCGACGATTCCGTTTCGGCCTGAGCGGCGTACGCCGAAGCCATCGATGCAGGGCACGCAGACGGCGATCGTGGTCGGGCCGAAGGGCGAAGAGATCTACACCGACGGCAGTTGCGTGAAGCTGCATTTTCCGTGGGATCGCCGCGGCAAGATGGACGGCTCGGATTCGATGTGGGTACGCGTGTCGCAGCCCTGGGCCGGCAAAGGATGGGGCGGTTCGGCCATCCCGCGTATCGGTCAGGAAGTGGTCGTGGCGCATGTTCAGGGCGACCCCGATATGCCGCTTGTCATCGGTCGCGTGTTCAACGGCGAGTCCGGCAATCCCTATCACAGTAGCGGCGGGCAAACGATGGGGATCAAGAGCCAGACGCATAAGGGCGCGGGCTCCAACGAATTGCGCTTCTCCGACGTGAACGGGGCGCAAG
Source organism: uncultured Trinickia sp. (assembly GCA_966431825.1). Lineage (GTDB taxonomy): Bacteria > Pseudomonadota > Gammaproteobacteria > Burkholderiales > Burkholderiaceae > Trinickia. The sequence goes on along the minus strand of CBJMQH010000155.1, from coordinate 1,249 downwards.
AGTTCTTCATGCATGCGCAGAAGGACATGAACACTGTGATCGAGGACAGCGAAACGCACCATGTGGTCGGTGGCTCGCGTACCGTCAAGGTCGCTGCCGGCGACGAAACCAAGCAGATCGGAAAGGGGAGTCTGAACGAGACGATCGCGCTTGCGCGCAATACGACGGCCACGACGGTGGCCGTGAAGACGCCTGCCAAGGACGGGGGCGGCGGCACGCAGATCTACCAGGCGGAAAACGGCATCGTCCTCGAAGTGCAGGACAGCTCGATCACGCTCGCACCCGAAGGCATTCGGCTGGAGCACAAAGGCTCGGTGATCCTGATGGACGACTCGGGCGTCTCGATCAACGGCCAGCGCATCGACCTCAACAAATAACGGCGGCACCGACCATGCACTACGCGATTCACGAAGGTACTTTCGACTTGCCCGATGCGGCGCTCGACCGCACGGTCAATATGCTCATCATGAACGTCGGGCCTGGCGGCTTGAGTCTCGTGATTTCGCGCGGGCGTTTGCGCGATGGTGAGGATACCGATGCGTTCATCGCGCGGGAATGGACGCTGGCGACGCGCGAGATGCCTCAGCTGACCGAACGGTCGCGCCGGGCCGTGACGGTCGACGGCCGGCTCGGCGTGCAGATCGAAGCGACGCTGGAACAGGACGGCACGCTCCGATACCAGATGCAGACGATTTTCCCGGCCGGTGATGCGGGGCAGATGCTCGTGATGACGCTGACCTGCGCGGCGCCGTTCACGGACGAACAGCGTGCGCTTGCCGAGCAGATGCTGACGAGCTACCGCTTTCGTGTACCTCAGCCGGCTCTTGCCGGCGATGCGGGGCAGGCATCGTGAGCAGCGAACCGTTCGCGGCCGCTCGCGAGCAGGATCCGATTCAGCACTCGACGGTTGCGGGCGATCTGCTGGCGATGGGCGGCTCGCTGCTGGGCGGGGCCGTGATCGGCGCCGTGTTGACGGGGTTGGTCCGTGGCGCCGTGGTTGTCGGTCTCGGGGCGCTGGAGATCGGCTCGGGCGGTTTGGCAACGCCCCTTGTCATCGGCATCGGCGTTGGGGCGCTTATGGCAGCGTCGGGGCTGAACGAGAAGATCGGCAATGCGGCGCAGGCGCTCGGCAATGCGATTTCGCCGCCCGAGATCAAAGGCATGATCGCCAGCGGGTCGGGCAATGTCTTCATCAACGGTCGGCCGGCTGCCCGCGCGGCCAAGGATGCCGATACGGACACCGTAGCGT
>CBJMQH010000154.1:0-10763 GCA_966431825.1 uncultured Trinickia sp. | reverse complement strand
CAATGCCTATGGTGCCGACACTGCGTTCGAGGCGTTCGTCGCGCAGGAGATCGGTGAACTCGCACGCGAGCGGGACCGTGAACGGGCGATGTGCTGGATCGCAGAACAGAGCCAAGCCGTCATCGGCGGCGCATTCATCGCGCCCACGGGCGAGCGCACGGCGAAGCTGCGACTGCTTTATGTCGAACCCGAAGTGCGCAGACTCGGCGTCGGGACGCAGCTTGTGGCGGAAGGGGTACGCTTCGCGCAGCGCGCGGGCTATCTGTCGCTGACGCTGCCCACGTATGGCGTCGTCAACGAAGGCAGCGGCAGTTTCGAGCGTGCCGGCTTCGTCTGCACCTCGAGCGCGATCGAACGGCGTTTCGGGCGCCCGCTGCTCGAGCAGAACTGGGAACGCAGGCTCGATACTTAGGGGTCGGCCATTTTCGCGCGCCGGATGAAGAAACGCCGCGGACTCTGCCGCGGCGCAAGAAGCACGTGCCGGCAGGCGAAGCCTGCCCGCAACAATCAGAACGACGGAACGATCGCGCCCTTGAACTGCGTCTTGATGTACTGCCGCACGTCCTCGGACTGATACGCCGCGACGAGCTTCTTGACCCACGGCTTGTCCTTATCCTGCGTGCGCACGGCGATCAGGTTCGCGTACGGGCTGTGAAGGTCTTCGAGTGCGATCGCATCCTTCGCCGGCTGCAGGCCTGCATCGAGGGCGTAGTTCGTATTGATCGCGGCGGCGTCGACATCGCCGAGCGAACGCGGCAACTGGGCAGCGTCGAGTTCGACGAACTTGATCTTCTTCGGGTTCTCGGCGATGTCCAGCGTCGTCGCGTTGTTGCCGTTCGTGCCCGCACCGGCCTTCAGCTTAACCACACCCTGCGCCTGCAGCAGCAACAGCGCGCGGTTTTCGTTCGACGGGTCGTTAGGAATCCCGACCTTCGCACCTTGCGCCAGATCCTTCACCGATTTCAGCTTCTTCGAATAGATGCCGAGCGGCGAGATGTACGTGAGACCCACGCTCACGATCTTGTAGCCGCGCTGACCGATCTGGCTTTGCAGATACGGCTGATGCTGAAAGCTGTTGGCATCGAGATCGCCTGCGTCGAGCGCCGCGTTCGGCTGAACGTAGTCGCTGAATTCGACGACCTTCACGGTGAGGCCCTCGCGTTTCGCTACCTTCGTCACCACTGACCAGATCTGCGCATCGGAGCCGGCGATCGTGCCGACCTTGATCGTCTTGTCGTCAGCATGGGCGCCGGCGACGAACGCCGCGCTCGTGGCTGCGGCGATAAGGGCTTTGATTAGCGTTCTGCGTTGCATGAATACTCGCTTTGAGTTTGAGTTGAACTATGGACACGATGGTGTCATAGCCCCCGCTCAATGGGAAATACAGTGATTGCATATCGATATTCGGCGTGATAAGCGCCGGCCCCGTCCCGCTCGCGGGCGGCCGGGCGACGTGCTTATGCGCGAAATGCGGAACAGGCGCTCAGGAGAGCAGCAGCTTGAGATCGTGGACCCACGAGGCGGCGCCTTGACCGTCACGTGCGAAGAGCCGCAGCTGGCCCGACGGGTCGAACACATAGCTCGCGGCCGTGTGATCCATCGTGTACGCATCGGGCGTCTTGCCGGGCACCTTGGCGTAGTAGACGTGGAAATCCTTCGCGATCTTGGCGAGCCCGGCGTCGTCGGGACGCAGACCGATGAACGACGGATTGAACGCGGCGACATACTGGCCTAAAACGGCGGGCGTATCGCGAGCCGGGTCCACGGTCACGAACAGCACCTGCACGCGGCTTGCATCGGGGCCGAGCTGTTGCAGGGCCTGCGAAAGCTCCGCCATCGTCGTCGGGCAGACGTCCGGGCAATGCGTGTAGCCGAAGAACAGGACGACAGCCTTGCCCTTGAAGTCGGCGAGCGTGCGCACATGGCCGTTCGTGTCCGGCATCGAGAACGTCGACGCGAACTGCTTGTTACCGGTGATATCGACATTCTGGAATGCCGGCGCCGAGTTATTGCAACCGGCGAGCAGCGACGCACCAACCGCGCAGGTGAGAAGCGTGGCGACGAGAGCGGCGCGCGCGGCGCGCGCAAGCGGTTGTTTGAGCATCACGTAGGGCGGACGTTACGAAGAAGACGGGACGGCGGCAAGCGGTGATTGAAGCAGCGATCCGGAAGCGGCGATCGGGGCGCCGCTTCACAACGCGGCTTCAGGCACCGATCAGCGGACGCGCGTAATGATCGACGAGCAGTGCCGCGAAAAGCAGCGACAGATAGACGATCGAGTAGCGGAAGGTCTTGCGCGCGAGCGTATCCGAATACTCGCGATAGATCTTCCACGCGTAGCCGAGAAACACGGCGCCGAGCAGCACGGCCGATACGAGGTAGACCGCCCCGCTCATGCCCGAAATGAACGGCATCAGCGTCACGGCAAACAGGATCACCGTGTAGAGGAAGATATGCAGACGCGTGAACTGTTCGCCGTGCGTGTTCGGCAGCATCGGCAGACCGGCGTTCTCATAATCCTTGCGGCGATACAGCGCGAGCGCCCAGAAATGCGGCGGCGTCCAAACGAAGATGATCAGCACGAGAATCCACGCATCGCCGGGAACTGCCCCCGTCACGGCCGCCCAGCCCAACGCGGGCGGCATGGCCCCCGACGCGCCGCCGATCACGATGTTCTGCGGCGTGGCCGGCTTGAGCAGCAGTGTATAGATCACGGCATAACCGATGAACGTCGCGAACGTGAGCCACATCGTCAGCGCGTTCGTGAACGTGTAGAGCGTCCACATGCCGATCCCGCCAAGCACTGCCGAGAACAGCAGGATCTGCGTGGTCGTGATTTCGCCGCGGGCGGACGGGCGCCACGCCGTGCGGCGCATCATCGCGTCGACCTTCTGCTCCACGAGACAATTGATGGCGAACGCGGCCCCGGCCGTGAGCCAGATGCCGACGGTGCCGCCGATCAGCACGGTCCACGGCACCATGCCGGGCGTGGCGAGGAACATGCCGATCACGGCGCAAAAGACGGCCAGCTGCGTCACGCGCGGCTTCGTCAGCGCGACGTATTGGGAGATGCGGGAGCCGGGGGTGCGGGACAGTGTCGTGCTTTCCATAGAGATCACGCTAAGGGTCGCGCGGTTCGGCGCGAATCGAGCCCGATCGGCGGCCGATGGCGATCTGTCGAGATCGATCGAGCCCGCTCGGGCACCGGTTGGTGCGGTTCGATCACGCCGTTGCGGTATCGTGCGCGGCAAGCGTAGCGCGGCCACGGCGACTGGAAGCGGTTCGAAAGTTTAGCACAACGACGAGAAGCAGCAGGACCGCCGCGCCGCCGTTATGGGCCACGGCGATCGGCAACGGCCACTGCAAAACGATATTCGAGAGCCCCGTCGCAAATTGGAGCGCCAGCACGAGCAGCACGCCGCCTGCGGGCCGGCGCAACGATTCGAAACGGCGAAGCCGCGCGGCCAGCACACCAAGGTAGGCGAATACGACGAAGGCAAACGTGCGGTGCGTCCAGTGAATCGCCACGAGCGCATCCTGCGTGATCGCCTCCCCATCGCCCGTCATGCCGAGCGCCCGCCATAGATGAAACCCCTGCGCGAAATTCATCGGCGGCACCCACTGACCGTTGCAGGTCGGAAAGTCGGTACAGGCGAGGACCGCGTAGTTCGTGCTGACCCATCCACCCAGCGCGATCTGGATGACGAGCAGCACGAGACCTGCCAACGCCGCCGCGCGGTAACGCGCGATCTGCGGCTCGTAGGCCGGCAGCGGCGTCACACGCGCCGCGAGCCACGCGAGCGTGCCGAGCAACGCCAGGCCGAGCAACAGGTGCGTCGTCACGATCACCGGTTGCAGCTTCATCGTCACGGTCCATGCGCCGAACACGCCCTGAACGACGATGAGCCCCAGCAGGGCGGTCGGCCACCACGGCGACACCGACAGCGGGCGCCGGACGATCCGTGCGCGCCACGCAATGAGCGCCTGCGCGATGATGAGCACCCCGATCGCCATGGCAAAGTAGCGGTGGATCATCTCGATCCACGCCTTCTGCATGCTGACGGGGCCGCTCGGCAGTGCGGCATGGGCCGCGGCGATCTGCACATGGGCGACGAACGGCGACGCCGTGCCGTAACAGCCCGGCCAGTCTGGGCAACCGAGCCCCGAGTCGGTGAGCCGCGTGAAGCCGCCGAACATGACGAGGTCGAGGGTCAGGAACGTCGTGACCCAGACAAGCTTGCGGAATTTGTCGTCGCTCGTCTTGACCCAGACATAGCTGAGCGGCAGCAGCGCGATCGTGAGGCCGATGAGGCCCAATTGCAGTACGAACATCGAGCGATCCTTACGTCCTCGGCGCGTTCATAGGGGCACGGTCTTCCGGCTCAACCGATGCTCGACCATTTCAGGAGCTTCGTCACATCCGCCTTGATCTTGCTCGGATCGGGCGACTTCGGAAAACGCATCATTAGGTTCCCGTTCGGGTCCACGAGATAGATGTGGTCGGTCATGCGCGTATCGGGCTGCGCCGGCAGCCAGGCTGCCAGTGCGGCGGGATCGGCCACGAGCATCTGCGTGTCGGGATAGGCGGCCTTGATGGCGGCCGGTACCGGGTTCGCATCGGTGCGCAGCCAGATCGTCTGGACCCGTTCGCGCTCGCCGGCCTGCGTGGCGCGCACCTGGCGCATGAAGTAGAGCTTGGTTGCGCATGCGTCGTCGCACGCGCTCCCGTCGACGACGATCATGAGCCAGCGCCCGCGCAGCGACGCGAGCTTCATCGGCTTGCCGGCTTCGTCCTTGACGATCAACGTCTCGGCGATCGGGCGCTGCGGTTCGATCAGCGTGCCGTAGTTCGTCCGCCCGCCCGCGGGCTTGAAGACGTAATACGCGAGATACGACGCGATGACGGGGGCTGCGCAGACAAGCGCGATCAGCAACACCATCCAGCGGCCGCGCTGCCAGGAACCGCGCGGGGATCGGGAAGAATCGGAAGAGGACATCAATAAAGCCCTGTTAAGCATCCTGTTTAGCGGCACGCCGCGCCGCATACAAACCGAAGGCGAGCGCAGCCGCAGCCATCCCCCACCATTGCAGCATGTAGCCGTAATTGCGGTCGACACCGGTCACCGGCGTCGGCCAGTCGCGCACGAGTTTGTCGCCGCTGTCGCTCGTTTGCTGAATCACGAACGGCTGCAGCGGCACGCCGATCTCTTTCGAATATTCAGCCACATCGAGGTTCTGCCGGATGGGCTGATGAGCAGCCGAACCGCCCTGCCCCAGCTCATAGGCACGCGTGGCATCGGCACGCGCAATGCCCTCGATCGTGATCGTCCCCGCGGGGGTCGAATACGGGGCGATCGCCGTGCGGCTCTCGATACTGCGCGGCAGCCATCCGCGATTGACGAGGACGTGGCCGCCGCCCTCTATCTCGAACGGCATCACGACATAGAAACCGGGCTGATCGTTATAGGGCCGGTTGTCGAGGTACACCACCTGCTGGGGCAGGAAATGTCCTGTTGCGCGCACACGATGGTACTGAATCGAGGCGAGCGGAACCGTTTCGGCCGTGACGGTGCGGGCCGGCGCGTTCTCGGAGCGCTCGATCGCGGCCTGCACGGCCTCCTTCTGATGGGCACGGTCGCGTTGCCAGAAACCGAGGCGGATCGTGACGGCCATGACGAAGAGGATCAACAGCGCCGGAATCAGACGAATTTTCATGCGCGAAGGTCCCCGTTACGCGCGACGGCCGCAGACGATTGCCAGCGGCTCCCGCAACAGCGGTGCCCGATGCGGCGCACGACGCAGTGCGATAATGGTTTTTCCTTTCCTCGCCTGATCAGTTCAGTTGATTTCATGCATATCCTCGTCGCCGTTGCCTTCATCCTGATCATCGCCAGCATGGTCTCGGCCCTTTACTTCATGATGCACGACCGCGGCCGCACCAAGCGGATGGTCTGGTCGCTCGCTACGCGCGTCGGCCTCTCGATCTCGCTGTTCCTCTTCATCCTGCTCGCCCATTGGCTCGGCTGGATCGATACGAGCCACGTGCCGATCGGGCGCTGAGGCGCCAAGCGATGCCGGGCGAGCCCCGATAAAAACACAAACGCCGCCCCGATCGACTCGAAGGCGGCGCGGCGGATTGTCGCGGGTACGGCGTCGGCTGCCGTCCGGACGGACGGCTTGCCCTGATGACTTACAACCAGTAGACGACGACGTACAAGCCGAGCCAGACGACGTCCACGAAGTGCCAGTACCACGCGGCGCCTTCGAACGCGAAGTGGTGGTCGGCCGTGAAGTGACCGCGGATCAGCCGCACGAGCACGACGGCGAGCATCGTGCCGCCGAGGAACACGTGGAAGCCGTGAAAGCCCGTCAGCAGGAAGAACGTCGAGCCGTAGACGCCCGAGGCGAGCGTCAGGTTCAATTCGTTGTAGGCGTGGATGTACTCGAATGCCTGCAGGCACAGGAACGCGAAACCGAACATCAGCGTCGCGGCCAGCCAGGCGATCGCCTTCGTGCGGTGGTTCTCGCGCAGTGCGTGGTGCGACACCGTAAGCGTCGCGCCCGAGCTCAGCAGCAAGGCCGTGTTGATCGTCGGCACCGGCCACGGGGTCATGGCCCGGAAATGGCCGGCGAGCGCAGCGGGTCCTTCATTCGGCCATACCGCCGAGAAGTTCGGCCAAATCAGCTTGAAATCGAGGCTGCCCAACTGGTGCAGCGCGATCTCGCGTGCGTAGAACAGCGCCCCGAAGAACGCACCGAAGAACATGACTTCGGAGAAGATGAACCAGCTCATGCTCCAGCGGAACGAGGTATCGACGCGCTTGCCGTACATGCCCCCCTCCGACTCGGCGATTGCGTCGCCGAACCAGTGCCAGAGCACGAAAAGCAGCCACAGCAAGCCGATCAGCATCGTGAATGGGGCCCACGGCGTGTCGTTGATCCAGAGCCCGAGCGAGCCGAGCATGACCAGAAGGCCGACGGCCGCCGTGACCGGGTGCCGCGACGGATGCGGCACGAAGTAATACGGGCTCTCGTTTTGACCGCTCATCGTTGATTCTCCACTTCAGTCCAGTTGTTCTTCCATCCGGCGGCACGTCGGTACCGCACCGCATCACTATTTGTCTGCGCCGCGCACTCAGTGCCGCGCGCTCGGCGCCTCGCACATCTGCGCTGCTCGCCGGGCTAATTCACCACCGCATGCACGACCGCGATCAAGAGGCCGATGAAGATCGCCGCTGCGATCAACGCCGCCGCGATCACATGCAGCGGGTTCAGCTGCGATGCGTCGGCCTCGTGATCGCTGCGCCTGCGCACACCGAAAAACGACCACAGCACGGCCTTCATCGTCCGCGCGAAACCGCTGCTTCCTGCCCCCTTGCCGCCGTTCCCCGTCACTGCCGCCTCCTCTCTCGTTGCCGACCCGGCGCGCATGTCAGGCGCCCTGTGCGGACTTGGCCGCCTTCGTCTCGTCCGTCGCGGCCGGCGCGTTCAATTCGAAGAACGTGTAGGACAGCGTGATCGTCTTTACGTCTTTCGGCAGCGCCGGATCGACGACGAACACCACGGGCAACTCGCGCGACTCATGCGCCGCGAGCGTTTGCTGCGTAAAGCAAAAACATTCGATCTTCTTGAAATACTCGGTCGCCTGCTTCGGCGCGTAGCTCGGAATCGCCTGCGCACGTACGACGCGCGTCTGGTCGTTCGTCACCCGGTATTTCACGACCGTCACCTCGCCCGGATGCACATCGAGATTCGAGCGCTCCGGCTTGAAACCGAGCGGGCCATGCGCGTTCGCGTCGAACTCGATCGACACCGTGCGCGTCATGTCGACCTGCGTATTCTTCGCTTCGCGCGTCGTCGCATCCCGCTTGACGAGATTGTTGACGCCCGTCACCTCGCAGATCGCGCGATAAAGCGGCACCAGCGCGAAACCGAAACCGAACATCACGGCCGCCATCACCACGAGCTTCACGAGCATCGAGCGATTGAACGAACGAACGGCTTGATGCGGCGTACGCGCAGACATCGAGGTTTCCCTGTTGAACTTGAACGGCGCGCGCGGTTAGTGCGACAGCGACTGCTTTACGACGGCACCCACAAAGAAGACGGCGACGATCGCGACAAGCACGAGCGCGATGCGCAGGTTGCCCGCGCGCACTTGCGCCGGCGTACGTCTTTTTTCTGGATTCCGGGTCATGCTTGCACAGCTTTCATGCGAGGGCGACGGCAGCATACACCGCCGTCGCCCCGCGCTTCTGGGGATCGGGGCCGGCCGTCGAGCCAGCCCCGCGTGGATCCACTCGATAAACCGATTACTCGACCGTCGGCGGATTTTCGAACGTGTGGAACGGAGCCGGGCTCGGCACCGTCCATTCGAGACCCGTCGCGCCGTCCCACGGCTTGTCGTCGGCCTTCTGCAGGTCGCCGCCGCCGCGATAAGCCGGCAGTACGACGGCAAACAGGAAGTAGACCTGAGCCAAGCCGAAGCCGAACGCGCCGATCGATGCAACCTGGTTCCAGTCCGTGAACTGTGCCGGGTAGTCGGCATAGCGACGCGGCATGCCGGCGAGACCGACGAAGTGCATCGGGAAGAACGTCAGGTTGAAGAAGATCATCGACGCCCAGAAGTGGATCTTGCCGCGCGTCTCGTTATACATCCAGCCTGTCCATTTCGGCGCCCAGTAATACCACCCCGAGAACAGTGCGAAGAGCGAGCCGGCAACGAGCACGTAGTGGAAATGCGCGACGACGAAATAGGTGCCGTGGTACTGGATGTCGAGCGGGGCCATGGCCAGCATGAGACCCGTGAAGCCGCCCATCGTGAACACGAAGAGAAAGCCGATCGCGAACAGCATGGGCGTTTCGAAGGTCAGCGAACCGCGCCACATGGTCGCCAGCCAGTTGAACACTTTCACGCCCGTCGGCACGGCGATCAGCATCGTTGCGTACATGAAGAACAGCTGGCCCGTGACCGGCATGCCCGTCACGAACATGTGGTGAGCCCAAACCATGAACGACAGAATCGCGATCGAAGCCGTCGCATAGACCATCGAGCTGTAGCCGAAGAGCGGCTTGCGCGAGAACGCCGGAATCACCTGCGAGATGATCCCGAACGCCGGCAGAATCATGATGTAGACCTCGGGGTGGCCGAAGAACCAGAAGATGTGCTGATACATCACCGGATCGCCCCCGCCTGCCGCGTTGAAAAACGAGGTGCCGAAATGGCGATCGAACAGCACCATCGTGATCGCGCCGGCCAGCACGGGCATCACCGCGATCAGCAGATAAGCCGTGATGAGCCACGTCCAGACGAACATCGGCATCTTCATGAGCGTCATGCCCGGCGCGCGCATGTTGAGGATCGTCACGATGATGTTGATACTGCCCATGATCGACGACGCGCCCATGATGTGGACCGCGAAAATCGCGAAGTCCATACCGGGGCCCATCTGGGTCGACAGCGGCGCATAGAGCGTCCAGCCTGCCGCCGTCGCGCCGCCCGGCGCGAAGAACGAGCCGACGAGCAACGCCGCCGCGGCCGGCAACAGCCAGAAGCTGAAGTTGTTCATCCGCGCGAATGCCATGTCGGCCGCGCCGATCTGCAGCGGAATCATCCAGTTCGCGAAACCCACGAACGCCGGCATGATCGCGCCGAACACCATGATGAGGCCGTGCATCGTGGTGAGCTGGTTGAAGAACTCGGGACGCATGATCTGCAGCCCGGGCTCGAACAGCTCGGCGCGGATCATCAGCGCCATCACGCCGCCCGACAGGAACATGATGAACGAGAACAGCAGGTACATAGTCCCGATGTCCTTGTGGTTGGTGGCGAACAGCCACCGGCGCCAGCCGTGCGGCGTGGCGTGCGCATGGTCGTCGTGCCCGTGACCCGCGGCTACATCGTGTCCGATGCTAGACATGAAAATCTCCTAGTGCAAATGGTGCGACACCGACTGTCGTCAGCACGGCGACACGTCAAGCCGCCGGCGCAGCGTGCGCTACGCGCGCGCTCGCGTCCGACTGGTTCGTTGAGCTGCGGCCTGCCGTCACGGCTACCGGCGTACCGAGCGATGCGCTCGGCGCGCTTGCCGCCGCGGCCCCGCTCGCGGCAGCGGCACCACCGAGATGGTCGCCGCCTTCGGGCATCTTGCCGTTACGCGCATCGGCAACCTGCTTCGGCTGCAGGATGTCGCCCGTATGGTTGCCCCACGAGTTGCGCTCGAACGTGATGACCGAAGCGATCTCGACGTCGTTCAACGTCTTGCCCCAGTTCGGCATCGCATTCTTGCCGTTCAGCACGATGCTCACGTGGTTTGCGATCGGACCATTCGCGACCTTGCTGCCGTCGAGCGCCGGGAACGCACCCGCGCCCTTGCCTGTCGGCTGGTGGCACACGGCACAGTTCGAGCTGTAGACCTTCTGACCGCGCTCCATGAGCTCGGCCATCGTATAGGTCTTGCTGGGATCGTCTGCGGATGCGGCGAGCTTCTTCTTCTGATCGTCGACCCACTTCGCGTAGTCGTCATCGGAGAGGACATTGACCACGACGGGCATGAACGCGTGTTCCTTGCCGCACAGTTCGGTACAGAACCCGCGATAGACGCCCGGCTTCTCAGCCTTGAACCACGTGTCGCGCACGTAGCCCGGAATCGCATCCTGCTTCACGCCGAATGCCGGCACGTACCATGAGTGGACCACATCGTTCGCCGTCGTGATGATGCGGATCTTCTTGTTGACCGGCACGACGAGCGGGTTGTCGACTT
>CBJMQH010000153.1:0-10822 GCA_966431825.1 uncultured Trinickia sp. | reverse complement strand
CGAGCATCGACGCGTCGGCCATGCCCTGACGGCCCGACGGGCGCCGACATGGAGAAGATTTCGACATGACTGAATCCGAGAACCGCGACGCCGGACGCGTCGCCTATCGCGCGCGGCTTCTGACGTTCGCCGGCGATCCAGACAGCCCGACGGGCGGCGGCCTGTTCGAAGACGATGGCGTCTTGATCGTGGAAGGCGGGCGCATCGTCGCCGCGGGCGCTTACGCGAAGCTGGCCGATCTCCTCACGGCGGATACGAAGGTGCAAACGCTGTCCGGCAAGCTGATCGTGCCCGGCTTCATCGATACGCACGTGCACTATCCGCAAACGGACATGATCGCGTCGCCGGCGGCCGGCCTGCTGCCGTGGCTTGAAACCTACACGTTCCCGACCGAGCGCCGGTTCGCCGACCCGGCGTACGCGCGCGAGACGGCGGATTTTTTCCTCGATCAGCTGCTCGGCTGCGGCACGACGACCGCGCTCGTCTACTGCACGGTCCACAAGCAGTCGGCCGATGCCTTCTTCGAGGCGAGCGAGGCGCGCAACGTGCGAATGGTGGCCGGCAAGGTACTCATGGATCGCAACTGTCCCGACTTTCTGCGCGATACCGCGCAGTCGGGCTACGACGACAGTGCCGAGCTGATTGCGCGTTGGCACGGTCGCGCACGGGGACTCTACGCGCTTACACCTCGCTTTGCCCCTACCTCGACGCCGGCCCAGCTCGAAGCCTGCGGCGCACTCGCGCGCGCCCACCCCGACGTGTTCATCCAAAGCCATGTGGCGGAAAACCTGGACGAAGTGAAATGGGTCGCATCGCTGTTTCCGGGTCACCGCAGCTACCTCGACATCTATGAGCACTTCGGCTTGCTGCGCCGACGCGCCGTCTATGGACACTGCATCCATTTCGACGATGCCGACCGCCGACGCATGGCCGAAACGGGCGCCGTCGCGTCACACTGCCCGACATCGAACCTCTTTCTCGGCAGCGGGCTCTTCGATTTCGCCAAGGCAGGGGCGGCCGGCATGCCCGTCGCGCTCGGAACCGATGTCGGCGGCGGCACGTCGTTTTCGATGCTGCAGACGATGAACGAAGCCCACAAGATCGCGCGCATGACGGGACACCATCTGACGGCCATGCGCATGTTCTGGCTCGCCACGGCAGGCGCCGCACAGGCGCTCGCACTCGACGATACGGTCGGCACGCTTGCGGCCGGCAGCGAAGCCGATTTCGTCGTGCTCGATCCGGACGCGACACCGCTGCTTGCGCGCCGCACCGCGCGTGCGCAGTCGCCTGAAGAGTGGCTCTTCGCCTTCGCCATGCTCGGCGACGATCGCGCCGTCGCCGCGACCTATGCCGCCGGCTGCTGCGTTCACCGCCGAGCCGAGGCGCGCAGCTGAGCCAGAGACGGACCCGCGCCCAGCAAGGGCGTTGCAATCCCGGAGGTCCGTGATAAAATCCGCCGCTCATTGGGGAGTAGCCGCCCCGTCGCCCGTTTCCGCCTAAGCGGCACACGCGCGCGATGGGGGCGTCCGTCAACAGACTTGGCTCGAACGAGCCATGGCGGGCGCAGCCTCTGGCCTGGCGAGACCGATGATCCACACACGCCGTTTCAGGGCCCGGCTGTGTCGTGGGTCGTCGCTCGCACTTATCTCGGCCCGAGGAAAATCATCAAGTGGAACAAGCTTTTCTCGTCTCGACGGGCGCCGTTGCGCTCGCAGAAATCGGCGACAAGACGCAACTGCTGTCGCTCGTCCTCGCCGCTCGCTACCGCAAGCCCGTGCCGATCATGCTCGGCGTCCTCGCCGCCACGCTCGCGAACCATGCGTTCGCCGGTGCGCTCGGCGCCTGGCTCGGCACGCTGATCACCCCGACGATCATGCGTTGGGCGCTCGCCGTGTCGTTCGTCGTCATGGGGCTCTGGGTGCTGATTCCGGACAAACTCGATCCGCGCGAGACCAACGTGCCCTACGGCCACTTCGGCGTGTTCGGCGCGACGCTCATCACATTCTTTCTCGCGGAAATGGGCGACAAGACGCAAATCGCCACGGTCGCGCTGGCCGCGCGCTTCCATGACTTTTTCGGTGTCGTCGCCGGCACCACGCTCGGAATGATGATTGCGAACGTACCCGCGATTCTGCTCGGCGAACGCTTTGCGCACCGCCTGCCGACGGGCGTCGTCCACGCCATTGCCGCCGTGCTCTTCGTCGTGCTCGGCACGCTCGCCTTCCTGCGCATAGGCGGCTAAAAGCCGCTGAAAGCGGGCGGCGCGCCGCTACTGCGGAGCCGGCTGCGCTGCCGGCTTCGCCGCATTGCCGGCGGCACCGGGCGCGACGGGCACCTCGTTCGCCGGCCCGCCGGCACCGCGCTGTCCTACCGGAATGCGCACCGTACGCACGGCGCCGTTATCGAGCGGGAAGTCGGCCAACGCGCTGCGCACGAGGTAAGGCATCGCCCGCACGAGCGACGGTTCGTCGTCGGTATTGCGGGCCGTCACGTTATAGACCTCCTTCCCCGTCGCGCGCTCGGTGATGCGCACCCCGAGCGTATGGGTGAAGACGGGATAGGTCTGGGTGACATAACCGGCCGGGAACGGTCCGAACGGCCCCCAAGGGTCCATCGGACGCCAGAGCGGGCCGGCCCACGGACTTCCGTAGAACACCGGCTGCGAAACGGCAACCGTTTCGCCCTGGATGCCGTAGGTCAGTCCGACCAGATACCGGGCCTCGGCGGGCGCGACGCGTCTGAACGCATAGCCGTCGAGCGCATTCGATACGAGTTGCTCGTAAGTGGACTGCTCGATGCTGTTTCGCTGCTCGGCCGTGCGGGTATAGGCGTACGTGCGCGTCGCGTCGGAGCCATGCCAATTGGAAAATGCCGTGACCTGCGTGCTGACGTAAGTCGTACAGCCCGACATCAGCATCGCGCCGACGGCAAAGGCCGGCGCCACGCCGCGCCACACTTGCTCCCACTTCATCTCGACCTCACTTCTTCAACCTTCCTCAACGCAGTGACCGGGACTGCCCGCAACGCCCGCGCCGCGCCGCATGGCAGCGCACCGGACGGCGGGCAGAGCCGATGATAGCGGACCGACGCGCGCTTCGAAAGCCGAGCGAGTTGCGGCGCGACGCGCGCCGCCTTTGTACAATGGTCGACTGAGTTCGCCGCGACCGCGCGATCCGCAAACCGGTTCCTTTCCATGACCGCCATGTCCGATACCGCTACCCCCGCCGTCATCCGCCGGGCCGACTACACGCCGCCGGCCTACCTGATCGAGACCGTCGCCCTCGAATTCGATCTCGCACCCGCGCGCACGATCGTCAAGAACACGATGCGGCTGCGTCGCAACCCCGATGCCGCGGCCGTCGCGCGGCTCGAACTGATGGGCGAAGCACTCGAACTCGTCTCGGTCGCACTCGACGGCGAGCCGCTGCCCGCGCACGCCTATCGCGCACACGACCACGGTCTCGTCATCGACGCCGTACCCGATGCGTTCGAGCTGACGGTCACGAGCGCTTGCGCCCCTGCGCAGAACACGACGCTCTCGGGCCTCTACGTGTCGAGCGACAACTTCTTTACGCAGTGCGAAGCAGAAGGTTTTCGCCGCATCACGTACTTCCCGGACCGCCCCGACGTCATGGCCACGTATACCGTGGTCCTGCGCGCCGACAAGTCCGCCTACCCGGTCCTGCTGTCCAACGGCAATCTTGTCGAGTCCGGCGACTTGGCCGACGGCCGGCATTTCGCTAAATGGGAAGACCCGTTCAAGAAGCCGAGCTATCTGTTCGCGCTCGTCGCGGGCAAGCTCGTCGCGCTCGAAGAGCGGATCCGCACGCGCTCGGGCAGCGAGAAACTGCTGCAGGTCTGGGTCGAGCCGCACGATCTCGACAAGACGCGCCATGCCATGGATTCGCTGATTCACTCGATCCGCTGGGACGAGGCCCGCTTCGGTCTTGAGCTCGACCTGGACCGCTTCATGATCGTCGCGGTCAGCGACTTCAACATGGGCGCGATGGAGAACAAGGGCCTTAACATCTTCAATACGAAGTATGTGCTCGCGAATCCGGAAACCGCGACCGACACCGACTTCGCCAACGTGGAAGCCGTGGTCGGGCACGAGTACTTCCATAACTGGACCGGCAACCGCGTGACCTGCCGCGACTGGTTCCAATTGAGCCTGAAGGAAGGCCTGACCGTCTTTCGCGACCAGGAATTTTCGGCCGACATGCAAGGCGGCGCCGAAGATGCGGCCGCACGCGCCGTCAAGCGGATCGAGGATGTCCGCGTGCTGCGTCAGATGCAGTTCGCCGAGGACGCAGGCCCGATGGCCCACCCCGTGCGGCCCGAGAGCTACGTCGAGATCAACAACTTCTACACGATGACGGTCTACGAGAAAGGCGCCGAAGTCGTGCGGATGTATCAAACGCTGTTCGGGCGCGAAGGGTTTCGCCGCGGCATGGATCTGTATTTCGCGCGCCACGACGGGCAAGCCGTCACCTGCGACGATTTCCGCCATGCGATGGCCGATGCGAACGGGCGCGATCTTACGCAGTTCGAACGCTGGTACAGCCAGGCCGGCACGCCGCGCGTGGCCGTGCGCTGCGCCTACGATGCCGCGGCCAAACGCTATACGGTCACGCTCGCGCAACGTTACGGCGACGCTTGCGCCACGGCGCGCGAAACGCAGACCGGGCCGCTGCTCATTCCGTTTGCGATCGGTCTGATCGGCCGCGACGGCCGCGACCTGCCGCTACGGCTCGAAGGCGAAAGCGCCGCAGCGGGCACCACGCGCGTGCTCGAGCTGACCGAAACGCAGGCGTCGTTCACGTTCGTCGATGTCGACGAAGCGCCCCTGCCCTCGCTGCTGCGCAACTTCTCCGCACCCGTGATCGTCGAGTACGACTACACGAACGACGAGCTCGCCTTCCTGCTTGCGCACGACAGCGACCCGTTCAACCGCTGGGAAGCGGGCCAGCGACTCGCCACGCGCGAACTGCTCGCGCTCGCGGCCCGCGCGGCCGCGGGCCAACCGCTCTCGCTCGACGACTCGGTCGTGGCTGCATTCGCACGCGTGCTCACCGACGAGTCGTTGTCGGCCGCCTTCCGCGAGCTCGCGCTGATGCTGCCCTCGGAGTCCTATCTGGCCGAGCAGATGGCCGAAGCAAACCCGGCTGCCGTTCACCGTGCCCGCCAGTTCATGCGGCAACGGCTCGCTACGGCGCTGCGCGATGCTTGGCTCAGCGTCTATCACACCCATACGCGCCCCGGCCCCTATGAACCGACAGCCGACGCTGCGGGAGATCGTGCGCTCAGGAATCTGGCCCTCGGCTATCTCGCCGAACTAGCCGATCCGGCCGATGCCGTCCGCCTTGCCAACGCACAGTACGATGCGGCCGACAACATGACCGACCGGGCCGCGGCGCTCGCGACGCTGATCGCGGCCGGCGCCGCCACAGGGACGCCGGTCGCCGAGCGCGCGCTGGAGGACTTCTACCGCCGCTTCGAAGCGGAACCGCTCGTCATCGACAAGTGGTTCGCCCTGCAAGCCACGCAGCGCGGCACGGCCGCGCGCCCCGTGATCGAGATCGTGCGCAAGCTCATGACGCATCCGGCGTTCACGCTGAGGAATCCGAACCGCGCACGGTCGCTGATCTTCAGCTTCTGCGCGGCAAACCCGGCCCAGTTCCATGCCGAGGATGGTTCGGGCTACGTGTTCTGGGCCGAGCAGGTGATCGCGCTCGATGCGCTGAACCCGCAGGTGGCCGCGCGACTCGCGCGCTCGCTCGAGCTCTGGCGGCGCTACACGCCGGCACTGCGGGAGCGGATGCGCGAGGCGCTCGAACGCGTGGCGTAGCAAGTGACGTCGCGCGACGTACGCGAAATCGTGGAGAAGGCATTGGCCTGACAGACCGGCCGTGCTTCGGGTGTTTCGGACAACAGGGCCCGCTTGTGGCCCGAAACACCCACGCCGAAGGACAAATACGCGGCAGGCGGCGCGTGGCGAGTAAAATCGCGCCATTCCCTTAGCAATCCTTCGGAGCACGCAATGTCTTTGCAACGACGAACCACACTGACGAAATACCTGATCGAGCAGCAGCGCGAGACGAACAATCTGCCGGCCGACCTGCGCCTCTTGATCGAAGTCGTGGCGCGCGCCTGCAAGCTGATCAGCTATCACGTGAGCAAAGGTGCGCTCGGCGAAGCGCTCGGCTCGGCGGGCAGCGAGAACGTTCAGGGCGAAGTCCAGAAGAAGCTCGACGTGCTGTCGAACGAGATCCTGCTCGACGCCAACGAATGGGGCGGCAACCTTGCCGCGATGGCGTCCGAGGAAATGGAAACGCTGTTCCCGATCCCCTCGAACTACCCTCGTGGCGAGTATCTGCTCGTGTTCGATCCGCTCGACGGCTCGTCGAACATCGACGTGAACGTCTCGATCGGCACGATCTTCTCGGTCTTGCGCTGCCCCGACGGCCAGGATGCGACCGAGGAATCGTTCCTGCAACCGGGCACGAAGCAGGTCGCCGCCGGCTATGCCGTCTACGGTCCGCAAACGGTGTTCGTCCTGACGACAGGTAACGGCGTCAACTGCTTCACGCTCGACCGCGAGCTCGGCTCCTGGGTGCTCACGCAGAGCAATCTGCGCATTCCCGAAGACACGCGCGAATACGCGATCAATGCATCGAACGAACGGCACTGGTATCCGCCGGTTCAGCGCTACGTCGACGAACTGCTCGCCGGCAAGACGGGGCCCCGCCAGTCGGACTTCAACACGCGCTGGGTGGCTTCGATGGTCGCCGACGTGCACCGCATCCTGAACCGCGGCGGCATCTTCATGTACCCGGCCGACAAGCGCACGCCCGACAAGCCCGGCAAGCTGCGTCTGATGTACGAAGCAAATCCGATGTCGTTCATCGTCGAGCAGGCCGGCGGCGCTGCGACGAACGGCGTCGAGCGCATTCTCGACATCCAGCCCAAGAGCCTGCACGAGCGCGTCGCCGTGTTCCTCGGCTCGAAGAACGAGGTCGACCGCGTGACGCGTTACCATCTCGAAGAAAAAAGTTGAACGAGGGGCTTGCCAAGTCCTAAAAAGGGCGGCATAATTTCGTTTCTCTGATGCCGGAATAGCTCAGACGGTAGAGCAGCGCATTCGTAATGCGAAGGTCGGGGGTTCGATTCCTCTTTCCGGCACCAACTGATTCAAGCAAACGCCCAGTCCTCGTGACTGGGCGTTTTGCTTTTCGGCGCCGCCAAAGCGCGGTCCGGTCGATCCCTCCCCTCCCGGCGCTCGCCCGCCTGCCTCGAACAAGCGGGCTCGCTGCGTGCTCACTCGCCGCGTACCCCGCCCGCTCCTTTTCGTCGGACTCAATGTTTTTCCCATACGAATCAACGGGAATCGCCCATAATCAGACGAGGAAGCGGTTCCGACCCGCCTAATCCCGCGCGGCGCCGCCGCGCAAGTTCAGGCTGCGAAAGATGGCTGACTCATCGAGGAGGCGTCCGCCCATGGCCACTGCAACCCCGCACGCGCGCGGCATCGGGATGCGCGCTCCAAACGATCGAGGCCGATTCGCGCTCGGCACGCGCATCGCCGCCAGCTTCGGCCTCGTCTGCGCACTGATGCTCGTCATGGCGGTGTTGGCGGTCAGCCGCCTGCATGCGATCGACGCGGAAGCCGTCAACCTCACGCGCGACTCGATTCCTGGCCTGCACAGTGCGACCGGCATCCAGACCGCCGCCGCGAATGCGCTTCTGAGCTTGCAGCGCGCCGCTTACGTCGATGCGGCCCCGGAGCTCAAAGTGCGCGATCTGGACAATGCCGCGCAAGCGATCCAACAGCTCGGCCGCTGGGTCGCCCAGTACCAAGCCACGATCTTCCGCGACGACGATCGCGAACGCTTTAGCGGTTTCGAGTCTGCGCTGAACGGTGCCCTGCCGGCCTTCAACGCCGCCCTCGACCAATTGCGCACGCCGAACGCGCCCCTGCCTTCGCTCGCGGGGCTGAGCCAGGCATGGCAGTCCGTACTGCAGCGCGCCAACGTGCTCGTCGAAGAAAATCATAGCCAGGCCACCGACTCGGCAGCGACGATCCGCGAGGCTGTCGTGCGCAGCGAAACACTGATCACGGCCGCGATCGCGGCTGTGTTCGTGGTGGCATTGGGTGTCGGCTACTGGCTCGCGAAAGCCATCACCGTGCCGATGGCGCGGCTCATCGCCGTCCACGACGTGATGCGCACCGGAGATCTGACCGCACGCCTGGACCTCGGCAGAACCGATGAATTCGCCGTCGTTCAGAACGGCTTCAACCGCATGGCCGACGAACTTGCGGCACTGGTCTCGCAAGCCCAACGCACGGCATTGCAGGTCACGACATCCGTGACCGAAATCGCCGCGACCTCGCGCGAGCAGCAAGCGACAGCTAGCGAGACGGCCGCGACGACGAGCGAAATCGGCACGACTTCCCGCGCAATCGCGAGCACGGCACGCGCGCTTCAGCACACGATGGAGGAAGTGGCCACTGTCGCGCAGCAGTCGGCCACGCTGGCGGGCGCCGGACGCAGCGGGCTCGCACACATGGAGGACGCCATGCAAGGCGTCATGGACGCGGCCGGCTCCGTCAACGCGAAGCTCGCCATCCTCAACGAGAAGGCCGTCGCAATCAATCAAGTCGTCGCCACGATCACCAAGGTCGCGGACCAGACGAACCTGCTTTCGCTGAACGCCGCCATCGAAGCCGAAAAAGCCGGGGAATACGGGCGGGGCTTTGCCGTCGTCGCGACCGAAATCCGCCGCCTCGCCGACCAGACAGCCATCGCGACCTACGACATCGAGCAGACCGTCAAGGAGATCCAGTCGGCCGTCTCGGCCGGCGTGATGGGGATGGACCGTTTCGAAGAAGAGGTGCGGCGCGGCATGCACGATGTGCGGCAGGTCGGCACGCAGCTCGCGCAGATCATCTCCGAAACCGAGGCACTCGCGCCTCGGTTCCAAACGGTCACCGAGGGCATCGACACGCAAGCCGGCTCCGCCGAACAGATCGGCCAGGCGCTTGGCCAGCTCTCGGAGGCGGCGCAGCAGACGGCCGAATCGTTGAGACAGTCGTCCCAGGCGATCGACGATCTCACGCTTGTCGCCAATCAACTGCGCACGGGGGTCTCGCGCTTCAGAATCGAAGCCTGACAGTGAAGCGCGAACCGAAGGCTTGTTCGAGATAACAGAGCGCCGCACGATGCTGTTTCTTCTCTTCGACCTCGACGCGGACCGGTACGCGATCGCCGCGATCGCGGTTGCCGAAGTGCTGGCGCGCGGCCCTGTGAAGGCGGTGCCGGCCGCGCCGGCCTGGGTTGCAGGCCTCGTCGACTACCGCGGCGCGCTCGTTCCCGTCATCGACGTGCCGCGCCTTGCACTCGGGCGCCCCGCGCGCGACCTGCGTTCGACGCGGCTCGTGATTGCATACGACGACGAAACGGACATCGCGTCGCAACCCGCGCCTGCCGGCACGCCCGTGCATGGAGCGCCGCTGATCGGGCTCATCCTCGAGCACGCCACGCAAACGCGGCACATCAACCGGGAAACGTTCACGGATAGCCGCATCGATACGCCGAACGCACGCTGGCTCGGGCCCGTGGCCCGCGACGAACACGGTCTCGTGCAATGGGTCACGCCGGCGGCCATACTGGATCCGGCAACACGCGCGTTACTGCTCGCCCCGCAAAGTCGGGCGCTGCAACACGCGCTCGGGGGCAGCCGATGAGCGGCGCCGACCCCCGCATTGCCGCTTTGCTTGCCGATCAGGTCGGTGTCGAGGCGAGCGCGCTCGGTACCCATACGCTCGCCCGCGCAGTCCTCGAACGGATGCGGGCCGTCGAACATGAAGAACGCCTCGAATTTCTCGCACCGCTCGAGTCGGCGGTCGTCGATCACGGTGGACGAGGCGGACATGCCACCGCGCCCGGCCACTTGGCCGCCGCCGCGCGCGCCGATGCGTACTGGCATCTGCTTCGTAGGTCGAACGACGAACAGCAGGCGCTCATCGAGCGGCTAGTCGTGCCGGAGACGTGGTTCTTCCGCGACAGGCAGGCATTTGCGGGCCTCGCGAAACTGGCCGACGAACACCTCGTTCGCGAACCATCAACCACGTTGCGGATCTTGAGCCTGCCCTGTTCAACCGGTGAGGAGCCCTATTCGGTCTCGATGGCACTGCTCGATGCGGGAATCGGTCCGGGGCGCTTTACGATCGATGCGTTCGATATCAGTGCGCGTGCGATCGCTTTCGCCGAGCACGCCGTATACGGACGCAATTCGTTCCGCGGCGATGCGCTCGAATTTCGCGATCGCCACTTCGAGGCGCATGGGAACGATTGGCGGCTGCACGATGGCGTGCGCGGGCAGGTCCGTTTCGCGCGCGCGAACCTGTTCGAGCCTTGGCCCGGCGGGCAGGCCCCTTATCACTTCGTGTTTTGCCGCAACCTGTTCATCTACTTCGACGAGCCTGCGCGCGAACGTGCGCTGGCGCTCATCGACGCCCGACTCGCTGCGGGCGGCACGCTGTTCGTCGGTCCCGCTGAAGCCGGATGGGTCGCACAGCACGGCATGATCACGGCCGGCCTTCCCCTTGCCTTCGCGTTCCGGCGATCCACCGGCAGACCAGCCAGAACGGCGGCCGTACCGACTGCACGGCCGACGCCCCCGCCACACGCACGAGAAAACGGGCACGTCGCCTCGGCGCCTTTCCGATCGACTTCAACGATGCATGCCCCTGCGCCGCCCCCTCGGCTCGGTGCGAGCCCCACGCCGGCCGAGCCGGGCCATACCGCCCCGCCACGGC
>CBJMQH010000152.1:0-10856 GCA_966431825.1 uncultured Trinickia sp. | reverse complement strand
GTCGAACCGTATCCGTCGATCTGGGCGATGACGTCGACGATCGGAGCGGACTTGCGCGAGGACGTAACGTTCGCCGACTTGCTGCGCGCGTTGTTCCCCTGCGGGTCGATCACGGGGGCGCCCAAGCATCGGACGATGCAACTGATCGATGAGATCGAAACCACGCCGCGCGGGCTTTACACCGGGACCATCGGCTGGCTCGACGCGTCGCCGGAGGCCGATGCCGCGCGTTGCGGCGATTTCTGCCTGTCGGTGACGATTCGCACCGTCACGCTCGATGCGCCGCTCGCGTCGAACGGCATGCGGCGCGCAACGATGGGCGTGGGCGGCGGCATCGTGCTCGACAGTGTGGCCGACGACGAATATGCCGAATGCCGCCTGAAGGCAAAGTTCCTGACGGCGGCCGATCCCGGCTTCGCGTTGTTCGAGACGATGTACGCAAGCCGCGAGTCGGGGGTGCGCAATGCGCCCCGGCATCTGGCGCGTCTCAAAGCGAGCGCCGCGACGCTCGGCTTCACGCTCGATGAGACGGTGTTGCGCGCGCGTATCGATGCCCATTGCGCGGCGTTGCCGGCCGGTATTGCACACCGTGTGCGGGTCGCACTGTCGAAGGACGGCCGGATCGAAATCACCGGCGGGCCGCTCGCCGCCGTCAAGCCGTTGAGTGCGGCAGGGGCCGGCGCCGCAACGGCCGACGAAGCGCCGATCGTCGGTGTGGTCCTTGCGCCCGAGTGCGGTTTCGCGCCGACGCGTGCCGACGACTTCCTGTTGCGCCACAAAACCACCGACCGGGCCGAATACGACCGCGGTTGGCATGAAGCCGAGGCACGCGGCGCCTTCGATATGCTGTTCTTCAACGAGCGCGGTGAACTGACGGAAGGCGGACGTTCGAACGTGTTCGTCAAGCTGGACGGGCAATGGTGGACGCCGCCGCTCTCAGCCGGCCTGTTGCCGGGGGTGATGCGCCAGTGCCTGCTTGACGACCCGCAGATGGCGGCCGGCGAACGCACGCTGTCGCTCGACGATCTGCTGCGGGCCGAGTCGGTCGTCGTCTGCAATGCGCTGCGCGGCGTGCTGAGCGCGCGGGTGATTTCGGCTGAGCCTGGCCTGACCGCTGACTGCTGACCGCCGCGCTTGACCGCAGCCGAACCGCCGCGCGAGGCGCATCGCGCGACGAACCGATCAGAACGTGTGTTCCTGCCCAGGGAACGAGCGGTCTTTGACCGCTGCCACGTAGGCTTGCACGGCGGCTACGATGCTCGGTGCACCGCTCATGAAATCCCGGACGAAGCGCGCGGGCTTGCCGGGGAAAATGCCGAGCATGTCATGCAGCACGAGGACCTGACCCGAGCAGTCCACGCCGGCTCCGATGCCGATCGTCGGAATCCGAAGCGTGCGCGTGACTTCTGCGGCGAGCGCCGCCGGCACGGCTTCCAGTACGACGAGCTGCGCACCGGCTTCTTCGACAGCGCGCGCATCGCGCAGCAGCTGATCGGCGCCGGCCTGCGTCTTGCCCTGCACCTTGAAGCCGCCGAACGCGTGCACCGATTGCGGCGTGAGCCCGATGTGCGCGCACACGGGCACCGAACGCTCGACGAGGAACCGGATCGTCGGTGCGAGCCACTCGCCGCCCTCGATCTTGACCATCTGCGCGCCTGCGCGCATCACTTCGACGGCGCTCGCAAAGGCATCGGTCGGTGTACCGTAGCTGCCGAACGGCAGATCGGAGACGATCAGGCCACGCGGCTGCGCGCGCGCGACGCTGGCCGTGTGGTAGGCGATATCGGCGAGCGTGACGGGCAGCGTCGTGCTGTGCCCTTGCAGCACATTGCCGAGCGAGTCGCCGATCAGTTGTACATCGACGCCCGCGCGATCGAGCAAGGCGGCGAAGCTCGCGTCGTAGCACGTGAGCATCGCGATTTTTTCGCCGGCGTCGCGCATCGCTTGAAGCTTCGGCACCGTGACCTTCGGGCGGCTGGTTTCCTGCAGGTAAGTCATCGGGATTTCCGTTCTTGTGGAAGAGGAAGGCGAGCGGTCGTTCGCCGCGGCGCATGTTACAGCGCTTTGACGAAGCTTGCCTTACGTCCGCGCATCGTCTCGATCTGCTCGATGACGAGGGCGAAGTCGGCCGTCGATTCCACGGGGTTCAGGTGCTCGGTGTTGACCGTGAGCACGGGGCTGTCGTCGTAGTGATAGAAGAACTGATCGTACGCGTCGCAGAGCGTGTGCAGATAAGCTTCCGGTATCAGATGTTCGGCGGGCCGCGCGCGCTTTTCGATACGCCCGCGCAACGTCTCGGGGCTGGCTTGCAGATAGACGACGAGATCGGGCGTACCCGCCGCCCGCGCCGCTTCTGCCGCCCCGGCCGCGGACATGCCGATCTGCGAGGCAAGCGCGCGATAGAGCCGCAGTTCGTCTTCGGTCAACGTGAGGCGCGCGAAGATGTCGTTCTTCTGCGCAACGAAGTCGGTCACGAGCGAGGCGCCGCCTGCAAGCAACGCAGCCACTTCGCGCGCTTCGCCTAAGCGCTGAAGTGCGAATTGCAGCTGCGTGGCAAGGGCGTAGCGCGGCATGTCGTCGTAAAAGCGCGCGAGAAACGGATTATCGGCGGGGCGCTCGAACTGCGTGCGCATCGACCAGCGTTCCGCCACGCACGTGGCGAGCGACGTCTTGCCGACACCGATCGGCCCTTCGAAGGCGATGTAACGATAGGGCCCGGCAAGCGTCGGCGGGGTGACCGTGATCGGCGGGGCGCTCATCGGCAGCCGTTCTTCGCCGGTGCGTCAACCGCCGCCGTGCCGAGCGCGTCGAGCATGGGGCAGCGGCATGTCTTCACTTTTTCGATGCGTTGATGCGTCACATCGCCCAGTCGTTCAACGGCACGCCCGACACCCGGAATTTCGATGTCCGGATCGATTTCGGCAAGCGGGACGAGAACGAACGCGCGCTCGGCGGCGCGCGGGTGGGGGATCACGAGTTCGGGGGTGTCGATCGTCGTATCGCCGAACAGGACGATATCGATATCGAGCGTGCGCGGCGCATTGTGGAATGGCCGCTCGCGGCCGAAGTCGTGTTCGATCCGGTGACACAGCGCAAGCAGGGCCTGCGCCGTGAGCGTCGTGTCGAGTTTGACGACGAGGTTGTAGTAGTCGTCGCCGGCTGCGTCGATCGGCTCGGTCCGGTAGAGACTCGACTTCGCGAGTACCGTGATCGAATGCTGCTGTGCGAGGCACACGACCGCGTCCTTCAGGGATTGGCGAGCATCCCCCAGATTCGCGCCCAGGCCGAGATAAGCAATCGTCATGGCATGACTTCCTACGACTTCACGACTTCATCCGCTATTCAATCCGCGCATCTTGCACGCGTTCTGCGCGCTGGATCGCGCTGTCACCGGCTCATCGTGCGGCCCGATCGGCCGCGTCACTCTTCCTGTGCGCCCCGCTCGGCAGCCGTATCGAGCACGCCGGCGGATTCGCCTTCGCCCGTCTTGCGGTTACGCGAACCGCCGCGGCGACGCCGTTTGCGCGGTGCACGTTCCTTGCCGCCCTGCGTGAGCAACGCTTCGCGCTCGGCGGGGTCGCCGGCGAGGAAAGCCGTCCACCATTGACCGATCGACGGGTCCAGTTCGCCGGATTCGCAGCGTAACAGGAGGAAATCATAACCCGCTCTAAATCTTTGGTGTTCGATGAGCTTCAGCGCGCTGCGACCCGAACGCTTTTCGAGCCGCGCCTGGAGCCCCCAGATCTCGCGCATGTCGGCGGAGAAGCGCTTGTGGATCGCCAGCTTCTCGGTCTGCATGTCGAGCACGTCGTCCATTGCATGGTGCAGCGCCGGGACCGGGTACTCGCCGGCCGCTTCGAATTGCTGCGCGCGTTGCTGCACGTCGTGCCAAAGCAGCGTCGCGAACAGGAAGCCCGGCGAAACCGTCTTGCCGGCACGCACGCGGGCATCGGTGTTCGTCAACGCAAGCGTGATGAACGATTCGCCGTGCGGTTGCTCCAGGACGACGTCGAGCAGCGGCAGGAGGCCATGATGCAGCCCTTCCTTGCGCAGTTGCTGCAGGCAGGCGAGGGCGTGCCCCGACAGCAGCAGCTTCAGCATCTCGTCGAACAGCCGCGCGGCCGGTACGTTGTGGATCAGATCCGCGAGCGGTTTGATCGGCGTGCGCGTCGTCTCCTCGATCTCGAAGCCGAGCTTCGCCGCGAACCGCACGACGCGCAGCATCCGGACCGGGTCCTCGCGGTACCGCGTGGCCGGGTCGCCGATCATGCGCAGCAGGCGCGCGCGCATGTCGGCCATTCCGTTGTGGTAGTCGAGGACGGTCTGCGTGGCCGGATCGTAGTACATCGCGTTGATCGTGAAGTCGCGCCGCGTCGCGTCTTCGTGCTGCTCGCCCCAGACGTTGTCGCGCAGCACGCGGCCGCTCGCATCGACGGCATGGGTACGCCGGTCCAGTTCGTCGCGCCGTGGCCGCCTAGCCGGTGCGCTGGTCGCGCCTGGCGCCTTCGGGGCGTCCTGCGGCGTGTCGACGAGGGCCCGGAACGTCGAGACTTCGATGATCTCCTGTCCGAACTGGACATGAACGATCTGAAAGCGCCGGCCGATCAGACGTGCGCGGCGAAAGAGTTTCTGGACTTCTTCAGGCGTGGCGTCGGTCGCGACATCGAAATCTTTCGGCGCGATGCCGAGCAGCAGATCGCGCACGGCGCCGCCGACGATGAAAGCGCGATAGCCGGCTTGCTGCAGCGTATCGGTGACGCGGATTGCGTTGCGCGAGATCAGCGCGCAATCGATGCCATGAATATCGGACGACAGAATGACAGGTGCATCGGGCTCGGGCGCCGTCCCCTTGCTGCCGCCGCGTGCGGGCTTGCGGCGCGGTTTTGCCAGGCGCGTTTCAGTATCGTCGAGTTGCGGCGAATCCTGGCGCGGTTGAGCCGTTTCCGGTGCGTCGACGGGCGGGGGCGAGTCTTGCCCCAGCAGTTTGCGAATGAGTTTCTTGATCACGACGGTTCAAAGAGATCGAGGATGCGCCAGCCCTTCGTCACCGCGTGGGCACGCAGCGTGGCGTCTGGGTTGGTCGCGACCGGGTCCGTGACTTTTTCGAGTAGCGGAATGTCGTTGTGCGAGTCGCTGTAGAACCAGCTGTGCTCGAAATCGGCCAGCGACTTGCCGAGCGAGGCGAGCCAGGATTCGACGCGCACGATTTTGCCTTCGCGGTAGCTCGGCGTGCCCGTGCCGCGGCCCGTGAACGGCGAGTGTGCCTGCCCGTCGAGCGTTTCGACTTCGCAGGCGATCAGGACATCGACGCCGAATGCGTCTGCAATCGGGCGCGTGATGAACTCGTTCGTCGCCGTGACGATGCAGCAGAGGTCGCCCTCGCCCTGGTGCTTGCGCACGAGTTCGAGCGCCGCCGGCACGAGCGCGGGCTTGATCACTTCGTGCATGAACTGCGCGTGCCACTCGGCGAGCTGCGCGCGCGAGTACTTCGCGAGCGGCGTGAGCATCGTCTCGAGATAGGCGTGGATATCGAGCTGCCCCGCCTTGTAATCGGCATAGAAGCGATCCACATCGCGCATGAAGGTGTCGGCGTCGACAATGCCGAGCTTGACCATGAAGCGGCCCCATTCGTGGTCGCTGTCGGTCGGAATGAGCGTGTGGTCGAGGTCGAACAGAGCAAGATTCGTCATGGGGCGCATTTTACTTGAACCGGCTCGTCGGGTCCGACGAGGCTTCGGGGTCGGGTTCCGCAGGGGGCGATGCGAGCATCGTGCGCAACAGCGGCAGCGTGATCGCGCGCTTCTGTTCGAGCGAAAAGCGGTCGAGCGCATCGAGCAGCGCCATGAGGCTCGGCATGTCGCGTCTGAAGTGCGTGAGCAGGTAGGCCGGCACGTCGTCGGCGAGCGCGATGCCGCGCTCTTTCGCGGCGAGCTTGAGCACGGCGGCCTTACGCTCGTCGGGCAGGGGCGCGAGATGAAACACGAGGCCCCAGCCTAGCCGCGTGCGCAGGTCCTCGCGTACTGCGAGCGCGATCGGCGCCGCATTGCCCGTTGCGACGAGCGCGCTGGCCGGCGAGGACCGCACTTCGTTGAAGAGGTTGAACAGCGCGATTTGCTGGGCGTCGGAGAACTTGTCGCAGTCGTCGACCACGTAGATCGGCACGTGCGCATCGAACGCGAACGCGGCCAGCGCGCTTTGCGGGCCGAGAAAGCGCACGCGGCCCGGCGCGGCATGGTGGACGAGCGCCGACAGCAAATGGGTGCGCCCGCTGCCCGGCTCGCCCCACACGTAGAACGTGCGGTCGGCGAGCGGGCCGTTGCCGAGCGCCGTATCGAGCTCGGTGAGGCGAGCGACGAGTTCGGCGTTGGCGCCGGCGAAGAAATTCTCGAACGTCGAGGGGGGCGGTGTGCCGAGATCGAGCGCGAGTTGACGTTGCACAGTCACGGGATGAATCAGTTCTTGTAGAGCGAGCTCGCGAGATAGCCGCGGCGCACTTCGCGCAGCGCGGTCGAGATGATCGCGCTCACGGGCAGGGCGAGCAGGACGCCGAAAAAGCCGAACAGCTGGCCGAACGCGAGCAGCGCGAAGATGACGGCGAGCGGATGCAGGCCGATGCGCTCGCCGACGAGCCGCGGCGTGAGAAAAAAGCTTTCGAGGATTTGGCCGACGCCGTAGATGATAGCGACCGCGCCGAAGCCGTAGAGACTGCCGAATTGCAGCACGGCGGCGAGCAGCGCGAGCGCGAGCCCGGTGGCGTAGCCGACGTAGGGGATGAAAACGGCGAGCCCCGTGAACACGCCGACGGGCAGCGCGATCTCGAAGCCGGCGATCGTCAGCGCGATGCCGTAGAAGGCGGCGAGCAGCCCCATCACGAGCAACTGGCCCCGCAGGTACTGCGAGAGCGTGCGATCCATTTCGACGGCGAGCTCGAGCGTTTTGGGCAGCCATCGGCGCGGCACGATGGCGGCGATGCGCGCGAGCATGGTGTTCCAGTCGTAGAGCAGATAGAACAGCACGAGCGGCACCATGACGACGTTGCCGATCACGGTGATCATGACGTTGCCGCTCGTGCGCAGCGACTTCCAGGCGGCGACGGCAACGGTTTGCGCGCTGCCCTCGATCTGGCTCATCAGCATGTCGCGCAGGCTCGAGAAATCGAATGCATTCGCGAGGCCGAGGAACGCGAGCTTCGGCTGCGCCCAGTCGTGCAGATGCGTGATGAGGCCGGGCACCTGCAGTTTGAGCTGCGGCACTTCTTTCTGGACGGCCGCGAAGACGAGCAGCGCGAGCAGGGAAACGATGAGCGCGAAGAACAGCATCATGGCGAGCGCGGCGAGGCCGCGCGGGACGCGATGGCGCACGAGCAGCGCGACGCCGGGCTGCAGGATGTAGGCGAGGATCGCGCCGAGCAGGAACGGCGTGAGGACCGGGCTCAGTAACCAGAGCAGGATGCCGAGGCCGAGCGCCACGGTTCCCCAGAAGAGGGCTTGACGCTGGATGGGCGTGAGAAGCGGTGTTGTCTGCGACAAGGGCAATCCCTGGTGTAATCGGGCGGGGACGACAATTCGAGCCGGGTGGCCGTCATCGGGTAAAATTGCATTTTACCGACCTTCTCGCACTTCCCCATGAATCAACCGAAATCCGCTCCGGACCAAGCTGCTTCGGCTCAAGGCCTCTCATATCGTGACGCCGGCGTCGACATCGATGCGGGCGACGCGCTCGTCGATGCGATCAAGCCGTTTGCCAAGAAGACGTTGCGCGACGGCGTGCTCGGCGGTATCGGCGGGTTCGGCGCGCTGTTCGAGGTGCCGAAAAAGTACCGCGAGCCCGTGCTGGTCTCGGGCACCGACGGCGTCGGCACGAAGTTGAAACTCGCGTTTCATCTGAACAAACACGACACGGTGGGGCAGGATCTCGTGGCCATGAGCGTCAACGACATCCTGGTCCAGGGTGCCGAGCCGCTGTTCTTCCTCGACTACTTCGCCTGCGGCAAGCTCGATGTCGGTACGGCGGCGACGGTCGTGAAGGGTATCGCACAGGGCTGCGAGTTCGCGGGTTGTGCGCTGATCGGCGGCGAGACGGCTGAGATGCCGGGCATGTATCCCGACGGTGAATACGATCTGGCCGGTTTCGCGGTCGGTGCCGTCGAAAAGAGCAAGATCATCGACGGCAGCACGATTACCCCGGGCGATGTGGTGCTGGGTCTCGCATCGAGCGGGATTCATTCGAACGGTTTTTCGCTCGTGCGCAAGATCATCGAGCGTGCGAATCCGGATCTGTCGGCCGATTTCCATGGCCGCTCGCTGGCCGATGCGTTGATGGCGCCTACGCGTATCTATGTGAAGCCGCTGCTCGCGTTGATGCAGAACATGGCCGTGAAGGGCATGGCGCATATCACCGGCGGCGGGTTGGTGGAGAACATTCCGCGTGTGCTGCGCGAAGGGTTGACGGCTGAGCTCGATCAGTCGGCGTGGCCGCTGCCGCCGTTGTTCGCCTGGTTGCAGCAGCACGGCGGGGTGGCCGATGCCGAAATGCACCGCGTATTCAACTGCGGGATCGGCATGGCCGTGATCGTGGCTGCGGCCGATGCGGACGAAGCGGTTCGCCAGTTGAGCGCTGCGGGCGAGCAGGTCTGGAAGATCGGTACGGTGCGGGCAAGCCGCGAAGGCGAGGCGCAGACGGTCGTGGTTTGATACGCCCGCTCGCGCTGCGAACAAGAGCCGCTCGGTGTCATGACCGGGCGGCTTTTTTTATTGTGTCCCCGAGCAGGCAGGCGAGGGTGAAATACGTGCTGGCGCAAACGCTCCACACAAGCACGGTGAAAAGCTCGGCTGCGCGCCTTCCCCGTTGTACAGCCGAGCGCGGACGGGCTCGATCAGCCCGTTGCGCCGGCCACGCGCCCGATCGTCCGTGACACATCTTCACTCGCCGATGCCGCGCAGCAATCCACGACCACCCTGTCAGGCATCGAGCGCAGCCATGTGAGTTGGCGTTTGCAAAGCTGCCGTGTAGCGAAGATGCCCATCTCGCGCATCGTCGCATAGTCGATCGCACCGTCGAGATAGGACCACGCCTGGCGGTAGCCCACGCAGCGCATCGACGGCATGTCGGGTGAGAGATCGCCGCGCGCACGCAATCGCTCCACTTCGTCGACGAAGCCTGCCGCGAGCATCGCATCGAAGCGTGCGGCGATGCGCGCATGCAGGACGGCGCGGTCCGACGGCTCGAGCGCGATCGGCACGAAACGGTACGGCGTATGACGGTCGCGAGCCGGTCGCGCCAGCAGCGCCGACATCGGCTCGCCCGTCAGCATGAACACTTCGAGCGCCCGCTGAATCCGCTGCGCGTCGTTCGGCGCAAGCCGCGCCGCGCTCGCTGCATCGACACGCGCAAGCCGCGCATGCAGCGCCGGCCAGCCGTCGCGCGCGGCCTCGGCTTCGAGCTGCGCGCGCAGCGCCGCATCGGCCGACGGCAAATCGTTGAGCCCTTCGGTCAGCGCCTTGAAGTAAAGCATCGTGCCGCCGACGAACAGCGGCACGTTGCCCCGTGCCGTGATTTCGGCCACGAGCCGAAGCGCGTCGGCGCGGAACTGCGCTGCCGAATACGCCTCGGTCGGATCGATGATGTCGATCAGATGGTGCGGTACCTTCGCGAGCTCTTCGTGCGTAGGCTTGGCAGTGCCAATGTCCATGCCGCGATAGACGAGCGCCGAGTCGATGCTGACGATCTCGACAGGTGCTCGCGCCGCGAATGCGAGCGCGGCCCCGGTCTTGCCCGACGCCGTGGGACCGAGCAGGCAAGCGATCGAGACGACCGGCACCGGGTCCGTCCCGTCGTGGCTCGTGTCCTGGGTGAGACTGGATGCAATCATCGCGGGGCCGCTACTGTCCACGCATGAAGAGCCGGTCGAGATCGGCCAGCGTCAGCTGATACCAGGTCGGCCGGCCGTGATTGCACTGATCAGCGCGTTCGGTCGCCTCCATCTGGCGCAGCAACGCGTTCATCTCGCCCTCCGTCAGGCGGCGGTTCGCCCGCACCGCGTGGTGGCAGGCAAGCGTACCGAGCAGCTCGTGCTGGCGTTCGGTCAATACGCGCGAGCCGCCGTAGGCATGCAGATCGGCCAGCACTGCACGCGCGAGCGAAGGCAGATCGGCATCCTTGAGCAGCGCCGGCACGGCGCGAATGGCAAGCGTCGTCGGCGAAATCGGCGCAAGGTCGAAGCCGAGCGCATCGAGCGTTTCGCGCTCCTCTTCGACGGTGCCGATTTCCACCGCATCGGCCGGCATCGACACCGGAATCAGTAGCGGCTGCACCGCAACCGAGCGTTCGGCGAGCGCGTGCTTGAACTGCTCGTAGAGAATGCGTTCGTGGGCCGCATGCATGTCGACGATCACGAGGCCGCGCGCGTTCTGTGCGAGCACGTAAATGCCGTGCACCTGCCCGAGCGCGAAGCCGAGCGGGTGGTCGTCGGTGCCCAGCGCATGCGACGCGTCGAACGGTCGTGCCGATGCCGCCATGCCGACGTCGCGCGCTTCGAACGCTTCGAGAGGGCGCGCTCCGGAACCGGGGCCGCTATCGACGGTCGCGCCGAGCCGTTCTTCTTGCGGAGCGTATGCGCCGGCAGACGCGTCTGCGGCGTCGGCTTTGCGACCGAAGAGCGCGTCATAAAGCGCGAGCGGTTGCGCCATCGGCAGCGTGCCTTGGCGCATGCGCTGATGATCGCTCATCCAGACGGTGCCAGGCCGCCCCCCGGCGTGGGGGGCGGGGGGGGGGGGAAAAAAAACAAGAGGAAGGGAGAAAGAAGGGGAGGAGCCCACCCCCTGGGCCCCCACGTTGGGCCGCTGGTAGACGACCCT
>CBJMQH010000151.1:0-10865 GCA_966431825.1 uncultured Trinickia sp. | reverse complement strand
GTGAATCATGTCGTAAAGCTTGGCAACGGTCAGATCGGCGTCGCCGATCATCGGATAGTTGACGGCGTGCCCCTGCGTCTCTTCGATATCGCCGACCCATTTGTCATGGTCGCTCACCGGGTCGATGGACAGCCCGATGATCTTCGTATTGCGCTTGTCGAACTCCGGCTTGAGCCGCGCCATATAACCGAGTTCGGTCGTGCAGACGGGCGTGAAATCTTTCGGGTGAGAGAACAGAATAGCCCAGTGATCCCCGATCCAATCGTGGAACTTGATCGTGCCTTCGGTCGTTTCTGCGGTGAAGTCCGGGGCTTCGTCACCGATGCGGATGGTCATCTCAAACCTCCTTGTAGTGATACGTTGGCGAGCTGGACCGTGCCGCGCCACGCTCGAGCGCGAGTCAGAAACGCCGCACGGCATCTGGTGGGGCTGGGGAATTATAGACCGCGCACCGCGTGGCGGGTGCCCCACTGCGTCGTTGGGGGGCACCGGCCGCGCGCGCGTCGCGCAAAACGGGTGCGGCCCGCGCCCGGCCACGCACTGCTGCGGTGCAACAGTCTGCGCCAAGCACGTGCCGAAAAGATCCCGTTCGGCCAAAACCCCTTCCAGCATGGGCCTTCGCACGATTGGCACGGCCTTTGCATTAGTCGGCCCGTACCCGGCAATGAGGTCGGGATGCATGCAACGCAACGCGTCGGTTCGGCGCGTTGATACGCAAGGACAACGGCGTCCTCTCGTGCCCTCCAAGGCGCGGGGGACGCCGTTTTCGTTGGAGCATGCTACCCAATCGTTTCTTAAGTCACCCATCGGTCGCGCAACGACGCTGCGACGCACATGGTCCAAGGAGTCACATCGATGAACGCGCCCCGACTCGTCGTGATCGGCAATGGCATGGCCGGCATCCGTACGATCGAAGAACTGCTTGCGCTTGCGCCCAACCAGTACGCGATCACCGTCTTCGGCGCCGAGCCGCATCCGAACTACAACCGTATTCTGCTCTCGCCCGTGTTGGCTGGCGAGCAGACGTTCGACGACATCGTGCTCAATCCGCTCGATTGGTATGCGCAAAACGGCATCGAACTGCACCTGGGCAAAACGATCTCGCGCATCGACCGCAAGCGCCGATGCGTCGTAGCCGAGGACGGCACGCAAGCCCCCTACGACCGGCTGTTGATCGCCACAGGCTCGCAACCATTCATCCTGCCAGTGCCCGGTGCGCAACTGAAAGGCGTCATCACCTATCGCGACATTCAGGACACGCAAGCGATGATCGACGCGGCCCGTGTGAAGCGACATGCCGTCGTGATCGGCGGGGGCTTGCTGGGCCTCGAAGCAGCGAACGGTCTGAAGCTGCGCGGGATGGACGTGACTGTCGTGCACCTGGCCGATACGCTGCTCGAACGCCAGCTCGATTCGAACGCAGGCCGCATGCTGCAGCGCTCGCTCGAGGCGCGCGGCTTGAACTTCCTGCTCTCGAAGGCAACGACGGAGATCGTCGGCAACGAAGCGGGCGAAGTGGCGGCCGTGCGCTTTAAGGACGGCGAAGAAGTGCCTGCCGACCTCGTCGTCATGGCGGCCGGCATCCGCCCGAACACAACCCTTGCCGAAGCCGCGGGCCTGCACTGCAATCGCGGCATCGTCGTGAACGACACGCTCCAGACCTACGATCCGCGGATCTATGCTGTCGGCGAATGCGTGAGCCATCGCGGCGTCGCTTATGGGCTCGTGGCGCCGCTGTTCGAGCAGGCGAAAGTCTGCGCGAACCACCTTGCGCTGATGGGTATCGGCAGCTACAAAGGCTCCGTGTCGTCGACGAAACTGAAAGTGACCGGCATCGATCTGTTCTCGGCCGGTGACTTCGTCGGCGGTGAGCACACCGAACAAATCGTGCTATCCGACCCGGCTGGCGGTGTCTACAAGAAACTCGTGATCGAAGACGACCGGCTCGTGGGCGCCTGCCTCTATGGCGATACGGCCGACGGCGCGTGGTACTTCAAGCTGCTGCGCGAAGGACGCAAGCTCGGCGAGCTGCGCGACCGGCTCATGTTCGGCGAATCGAGCATCGGCGACGCCGGCGTGCAAGGGCACAACCGCGCGGCGGCGCTTAAAGACGAAGACGAAGTCTGCGGCTGCAACGGCGTCTGCAAGGGAACGATCGTCAAGGCGATCACCGAGAAGGGGCTGTTCACGCTCGACGACGTCAAGAAGCAAACGAAGGCCGCCAGCTCCTGCGGATCGTGCTCGGGCCTGGTCGAGCAGATTCTGATGAGCACGGTCGGCACGAGCTTCCAGGAAACGCCGAAGACAAAGGCGGTCTGCGGCTGCACCGAGCGCACGCACGACGAAGTGCGCAAGGCCGTGCGCGAACATAGACTCTTCACGCATCAGGCCGTCTTCGACTTCCTCGAATGGCGCACGCCCAACGGGTGTGCAACCTGCCGCCCGGCAATCAATTACTACTTGATCTCCACGTGGCCGCGCGAAGCCGTGGATGACCCGCAAAGCCGTTTCGTCAACGAACGTGTGCATGCGAACATTCAAAAGGACAATACGTTCTCGGTCGTGCCACAGATGAAGGGCGGCGTGACGACGCCCGACGAGCTGCGCCGCATCGCCGACGTCGCCGATAAGTACAACATTCCGATGGTCAAGGTGACCGGCGGCCAGCGTATCGACCTGCTCGGTGTGAAGAAAGAAGATCTCGTCGGCGTCTGGAAGGACCTCGGCATGAACTCGGGTCATGCTTACGGCAAGTCGATCCGCACCGTAAAAACGTGTGTCGGCAGCGAATTCTGCCGCTTCGGCACGCAGAACAGCACGCAGATGGGCATCGACCTCGAAACGATGCTCGCGAACATGTGGTCGCCGCACAAAGTCAAGCTGGCCGTATCGGGGTGCCCGCGCAACTGTGCCGAGGCCGGCATCAAGGACGTCGGGGTGATTGCCGTGGATAGCGGCTGGGAACTCTATGTCGGCGGCAACGGCGGCATCAAGACGGAAGTCGCGCAATTCCTCGCGAAGGTGAAGACGGCCGACGAGGTGAAGGAGTACACGGCGGCGTTCCTGCAGCTCTATCGCGAGGAAGCGCATTACCTCGACCGGACCGTGCACTACATCGCGCGCGTGGGCCTGGACTACGTGAAAAAGAAGATCGTCGAGGACGCCGCAAACCGCCGTGCACTGTATGAGCGCCTGCTCTACTCGCTCGAAGGTCTGCCCGATCCGTGGCAGGCACGCATCGACGGTGCGCAAAAGCGCGAATACATCCCGCTCAAAGTCATTGCCTAAAGGTGCTTTTCTGATGGATCTGTCGACCCCGAACGCCTGGACCCACATCTGCAACGTTGCGGACATTCCGCGGCTCGGCAGCCGCGTCGTTGCGCGAGAAGCCGGCGATGTCGCGCTGTTTCGCACTGCCGACGATGAAGTGTTTGCTCTGCTCGATCGCTGCCCGCACAAAGGCGGCGCCCTTTCCCAAGGGATCGTGCACGGCAAAGCCGTGACGTGCCCGCTGCACAGCTGGAACATCGCACTCGAAACCGGAGAGGCGCGCGCGCCCGACGAAGGTTGCGCGCGGCGCTTCCCCGTCAGAGTCGACGGCGAAGCCGTCTACCTTGTTCTCGACTGACGGCGGAGCCACGTCTCGATGAAAACCGTCACGCGCTCGACCTGTTGCTACTGCGGCGTCGGCTGCGGCGTGCTGATCGAAACGGAGCACGGTCGCATCACCGGTATCGAGGGCGATCCCGAGCATCCGGCGAATTTCGGCCGCCTTTGCACGAAAGGCCGAACGCTGCCGCTAACGGCCGAGCACGAAACCGGACGGCTGCTCGCGCCGCAGCTGCGCACTGCGCGCAATGCGCCGCGCCAACGTACAGATTGGTCCGCGGCACTCGATCATGTGGCGCAGCGCTTCGCGCAGATCATCGAGCGCGACGGACCCGACGCCGTCGCCTTCTACGTGTCAGGCCAATTGCTGACGGAGGACTACTACCTCTTCAATAAGCTGGCCAAAGGCGTGATCGGCACGAACAACATCGATACGAACTCGCGGCTTTGCATGTCGAGCGCCGTGACCGCATACAAGAAAGCGTTCGGCGCCGACGGCCCGCCCACGTGCTACGACGACCTCGAACACGCGCAAACGGTGCTGTTCGCCGGCAGCAATACGCCGTATGCGCATCCCGTTCTGTTCCGTCGGCTCGAAGAAGCGAAGGCGCGCAACCCCGCAATCAAGTGGATCGTGGTCGATCCGCGCAGCACCGATTTGGCTGCGCTGGCAGACCTGCATCTTGCGATCGAGCCCGGTACCGACGTTGCGCTCTTCAACGGCATGCTGCACCACATGATCTGGGAAGGCATGCTCGATCGCAGCTTCATCGAAGCCCATACCGCCGGCTTCTCCGCCCTTAAGGACCTCGTACGCGACTACGCGCCGCGCACGGCCGCCAAGCAATGCGGCATTTCCGAGCGCGACCTGATGCAGGCCGCCGAATGGTTCGCGGCGAGCCCCGCCGCGCTCTCGCTCTACTGCATGGGACTCAACCAGTCGAGCCACGGCACGGACAAGAACCTCGCGCTGATCAACCTTCACCTGGCAAGCGGCCAGATCGGGCGGCCCGGCGCGGGCCCGTTCTCGCTGACGGGCCAGCCGAATGCGATGGGCGGCCGCGAAGTGGGCGGCATGGCGACGATGCTCGCCGCTCACCGGGAAATCGGCAACCCTCACCATCGCGCCGAAGTGGCGGCGTTCTGGGGCGTCCCCGAACTGTCTGCACGGCCCGGCGCACCGGCCGTGGAAATGTTCGACGCGATCGCGAGCGGCAGAATCAAGGCGGTCTGGATCGCGTGTACGAATCCCGTGCATTCGATGCCCGACATCGATCGGGTACGGCGCGCGCTCGAGCGCGCCGAGTTCGTCGTCGTTCAGGAGGCTTTCGAGCAGACCGATACGGTCCCGTACGCGGACGTGCTGCTGCCCGCTGCGACCTGGGGCGAGAAATCGGGCACTGTGACGAATTCCGAGCGCCGCATCTCGCGCGTGCGCGCCGCCATCGCAGCGCCCGGAGAAGCGCGCGCCGACTGGTGGATCGTGAGCGAAGCAGCACGCCGGATAGAAGCGCGGCTTGCACGCACCCGCAGCACTTGCGGCGCAGGCCATACGCGCTTTCCCTATGCGTCGCCCGAAGCGGTCTTCGATGAGCACCGCGACCTCACGCGCGGTCGCGACCTCGATATCGGCGGCCTCAGCTACGCCCGCCTCGACGCGGAAGGTCCGAAACAATGGCCGCTGCCCGAAGGTGCACAGGCGCAGACACCGCGCCGCTATACGAATGGTGTGTTCGCCACTGCGGACGGACGTGCGCGGTTTCATGTCACGCCCTATCAGGGCGTGGCCGAGCCCGCCGACGCGCGCTTCCCGTTCCGGCTGTTGACGGGCCGCCTGCGCGACCAATGGCACGGGATGAGCCGTACCGGCCGCGTCGCTGCACTGCTTGCGCACGCACCGGAAGCAGTACTGACGATGCACCGCGGCGATGCCGAGCGACGCGGCTTTGCCGACGGCGATCTCGTCACGGTGGCGAGCCGGCGCGGCAGGCTCGTGCTCCCCGTGGAAACGACCGACGACATCGCATCGGGCACCGTGTTCGCGGCGATGCATTGGAACGGCCAATTTCTTTCGAGCGGCGGCATCAACGAAGCGACGATCGGCGCTGTGGATCCCGACTCAGCGCAACCCGAACTGAAGCATGCGGCAGTGCGCGTGGACGCGGCGAACCTGCCGTGGCGTTTCGTTGCCGCACGGCGCGGTAACGTGCTGGCGCTGCGTGCGGCGATCCAGCCGCTCCTATCCGAGTGCGCCTACGCCTCGATCCGGGTGGAAGCCGACGACCTGCTGGTCATAAACGCCGCCGCTGCATCGGCGCAGCCAGCCTGGGTGGAACGTCTGCATGACGCGCTCGGGCTGCCGCGCGCAGACGAGCTGCTCGAGTACCGCGACGGCCGACGCGGACGCGTACAGCGCGTTGCATGGCACGGCAATCAGGTCGCGGGGTTTTTGATCGCAGGCGAAACAAGCGGAGCCAAGGCGCTCGTCGCGCGGATGCGTGCCGGCACGCCCTGGGAGGGGCCTCGCCACACGATCGTGCTGCTCGGAGATGACGCGGCGCAGTCAGTGCGCCAAAATGCGCCGCGCGAGCGTATCGTATGCAATTGCAAACAGGTCACGCAGACGCAGATCGATCACGCGCTTGCCGCAGGCGCGGGTTTCGACGACATGAAAGCGACGCTCGGCTGCGGGACCGTCTGCGGCTCCTGCGTTCCCGAGATCAAGCGGATGATGCGTACGAAAGCGGCTGCCTGATCCATTTGCCCTGAAACATTCGATGCTGCGGATACTGCTGGTTACCGATACCGACAAGCCGATCGGCGAGATGCGCGACGCACTCGCGCGCCTCGGCTATGAGATGCTGGCCGAAGCGGCCACCCCGCAGGCGCTGCCGAAGGTCGTCGAGCGCGAGCGGCCGGACGTCATCATCATCGATACCGATTCGCCGTCGCGCGACACGCTCGAACATTTGGCGGTCATGAACGAGACGGCGCCGCGGCCCGTCCTGATGTTCAGCGCCCAGGCCGATCAGCGGCTGATCCGCGCCGCCGTGGATGCGGGCGTGACGGCCTATCTGGCCGAAGGGCTCGAGCCTGACCGGCTCGCGCCGATTCTCGACGTCGCGCTGGCGCGTTTCGCCCATGAAGAGAAGCTGCGCCTCAGGTTGGCGAAGGCCGAGACCGAGCTTGCCGAGCGCAAGACGATCGATCGCGCAAAACGCCTGCTCATGGAACACGGCAAGCTTTCAGAGAACGATGCGTACGCGACGCTGCGCAGGCGCGCGATGGATGCCGGTGTGAAGTTGGCAGAAATCGCGCGTCGCGTCGTCGAGGCCGCTGATTCATCGAGGTAGTTTTCTATGCACATCGAACCGGTTGCGCGCGCCACGCCCGACGGCCCACCAGAAAAGTCCCACCTCCGCCTCGGGTTCGTGGCGCTCTCCGACGCTGCCCCGCTCATTGCCGCGAAGGTGCTCGAGTTCGGGCACCGGCATGGCCTCACGCTCGAGCTGATCCGTCAACCATCGTGGGCCGCCATTCGCGACAAGCTTCTGTCAGGCGAGCTCGACGCGGCACATGCGCTTTACGGCCTAGTCTATGGGGTGCAACTCGGCATTGGCGGCCCGCAGGCCGACATGGCCATCCTGATGGTGTTGAATCGAAATGGACAGGCGATCACGCTCTCCACTCAGCTCGCGCGTGCGTTCGACGAGACGGGCTCGTTGAGAGCCGCCATCGCGACGCTTGGCCGGACACCTGTTTTCGCGCAGACGTTTCCAACCGGTACCCATGCGATGTGGCTCTATCACTGGTTGGCGGCCAACGGCGTTCACCCGCGCACGGATATCGATAGCGTCGTCATTCCTCCGCCGCGCATGGTCGACGCCCTGTCGCGCGGCACGCTCGATGGCTTTTGCGCAGGCGAGCCGTGGAACGCCTTGGCCGAATCGACGGGAGCAGGCGAAACCGTGGTCGCGACGAGCGAAATCTGGCCGAACCACCCCGAAAAGGTGCTCGCCTGCCGGCGCGATTTCGTCTCGTGCTTTCCCCATACCGCGCAGGCACTCGTGCAAACGATGCTCGAAGCATGCCGGTGGGTCGACTCGACGGCCCATCGGGAAGAGATCACGGCTTGGCTCGCGCAGCCCGATGCACTGGATGTGGACCGTGAACTGATCGCACCACGGCTCACGGGCCGTGACGGGGGCCGCCGGTTCGCGCAGCCCCCCCTACCGTTGGCGTTTCATGGCGACGGCACCGTGAACTACCCGCACCTCGCCGAGGGCAGATGGTTCATTGCGCAATATCGGCGGTGGGGCTTGATCGATGACACACGGCTCGGCACCGATACCAGCGGCGCAACGGTTGCCGCTGCAGTCAATCAAACCGCGCTGTATCGGCGCGCAGCGGCGTTGACGGAAGTCCGCACGCCCAACGAATGCGCTCCGATTGCAAGCCATGACGGCTTTGCGCCTGCTTAGTGCCTCAGCGGGCTAAGCCTTCTCGAATGTCCACCACGTCGGTACCGTGGCTGCGTCGCCGCGCAAAGCGTCGATCCGCCGCGGGTTGTCGAGTACCAACGACAGATACTTGCCACGAGTGGCGTTAAAGAGCGAGATGTAGGTCTCTTCGTAGTAAAAGACGTCGGCTTCCACGCTATCGTCAGCGGGTTCGAAGCCGCCGCCTGTGCGCGGCTTGAGCTTCGTCACGCCCCTGATAATCCAGTCCGCTGCGACGAGCGTATTGGCGTTTGCATACCCCGCCCCAACCTCGGGATAGCCAGCCGTCATATGGTGCGTGGTGGGCATGCCCAAGCAGTACCCGTTAGCGTACGACGATTGCAAGAGCATCGGATCCCCCGGCCTGATCCGGACATCAAAGCGGCGACCCGGCCGCCTGGCGAGGTCACCGGTCAGGACATCGATTTGCGGCCCGAGGCGTATCCACCATCGGTGGATGTCCGGCGTCTGCGGAAACGGCTTCCCCGCTTCTTGAAGAGACCCCAACATAGAGCCGGCGCGGTCCGTAAAGCCGGGCATCAACATCTGCTTCGATTCGCAGTCGCGCAACACGACAAAATCGCCGTAGCGCACTTCGGCACGATTCTGATCTGACATGGTTTCTCCAGGAAGGACAGCCGCGACCGCTTGGCCGCCGGGGCAAGCCTCGGTACGCCTAAGCTTAACGTTCAGCCCACCGGCATCAAGGCATTCGCCATCCACAACCAACGGCAAGTATCAGTTAGTGAGATGTCGCCTGGACACGGGCGCTCGCGCGGGTCGGCGCCACCTATATCACATTGAGATATAATTGCGGCCTTTCGCCGCGGTGGCCTTCGCAGGTACTCGCGGACTTCCTCATCCGTAGACGATTTTCGAACACCCGTGCAGAGCCAAGCCGTCCTCCGTTGGTTACAACGTTTCACTCCCCATCCCGTCACCGTCCCGCTGCGCGAGCGCGTGCGTGCCTGTATCGGGGCGCTGATCGGCATTGCGCTGACCGGTTTTTCAATGCACGTGCTGCTCGGTGCCGATTCGATCATTCCGTTTCTCGTCGCGCCAATGGGGGCATCGGCCGTGCTGCTGTTCGCAGTCCCAGGCAGCCCGCTCGCTCAGCCGTGGTCGTTCGTCGGCGGCAATCTTGTTGCGGCAACCGTCGGCGTACTGAGCGCGCGCTGGATAGCGGATCCCGTCGTGGCCGCCGCGCTTGCGCTCGCCATCGCCACCTGTGCGATGTTCGCGCTGCGCTGCATTCACCCACCTTCGGGCGCCGTCGCGTTGACAGCCGTACTGGGCGGTCCGACCGTCCATGCACTCGGCCTGCGCTTCGTCCTCGAACCGATCGCGCTACAATCGTTCGTACTGCTCACGACTGCCATTGCCTATCACACGCTGACGGGCCATCGGTACCCTCACGCGGCACACGCTCGTCTCGGTGCACCCGGCAATGCACCGTCGCCCGCCGGAATTACGCGCGCCGACCTCGAAACGGTCATACGCAAACATGGGGAGTTGATCGACGTTGCGTCCGACGATCTGGAATCGATGCTGCAGGAAGCGCAACTGCTGGCCTACGCACGCAGCTTCAGCGAACTGACTTGTGCGCAAATCATGTCGGCAGCGCCCGTCGCCGTCACGCCGGAGGCGGCGGCCGGCACGGCATGGCGCCTGCTCGAACGCCACCGCATCAAGGCGCTGCCCGTAATCGACAAGGCACATCATGTGATTGGTATCGTGACGCGTACGAACTTCGTCGGCAAAGCCCCGCTCGCGGTGCGCAGTGTCAGCATGCGGCGCCTGTTCGCGCGCGATACCGCCTCGATTCGCCAAGTCGGCGAGCTGATGACCAAGCGCGTGCGAACCGTCGATCAAGGCACGGCCGTCGCGCAGTTGATTCCGCTGTTCGCCCATTACGGCCACCACCACATTCCCGTGGTCGACCACGAGCGCCGACTGGTCGGCATGATCACGCAATCGGACCTCATCGGCGGGCTGCATCGGCAGACCCAGGCCCGCGCGCTGCGCGCGGCGTAACGATCGATAGAGCGCAGCGCCCGGATTGGCGCTTTTCGCCAATACGTCACAATGCAATATGCTTTTCCATTTTTTCACTTGGCCTGCCGTCGATGAAAGCCCCCCTGTCACGCGCCCTCAGCAAGACCGATTTCGAACAGTTGTCGGAGTTCCGCTATCAAATGCGGCGCTTCGAGCGCTTCTCCGAGCGCGCCGCGCAAAGCGAAGGCATTACGCCGCTCCAGTATCTGCTGCTCCTGCACGTGAAGGGTTACCCCGGCCGGAAATGGGCGACGATCGGCGAGCTCGCCGAACGTCTCCAAGCGCAGCACCACGGTGTCGTCGCGCTCGTCACGCGTTGCGAAGCACTCGATCTCGTCAAACGCAAGACGAGCGAGACCGATCGCCGGCAAGTCGAGGTCCATTTACAGAAGGCGGGCGAAACCGTGTTGTCACGTCTCGCCGTCATGCACCGCGCCGAGTTGAATTCGCTCAAAGGCGCGTTCT
Source organism: uncultured Trinickia sp. (assembly GCA_966431825.1). Taxonomy (GTDB): domain Bacteria; phylum Pseudomonadota; class Gammaproteobacteria; order Burkholderiales; family Burkholderiaceae; genus Trinickia. Next base: position 237 of record CBJMQH010000151.1, on the reverse strand, counting down.
CCGTACCGCAGATCGATATTTGATTCAGACTTCGAGTTCGACATGAGCACCGATACGCACAAGCGAGACTTTTCTTCCAATGCGCGACTGCCCGCCATCTGCGCACTGGCCACCGTCATCGGCGGCCTGGGCACCGTGGCAGCGTTCGTGCTGCTCAACCTCATCCACGCGTTCACGAATCTCTTTTTCTTCGGCACGCTCTCGTTCGCTGACCGCTCCCCCGCCGGCAACTCGCTC
>CBJMQH010000150.1:0-10900 GCA_966431825.1 uncultured Trinickia sp. | reverse complement strand
GATCTTGATGTGCGGTCGTACCGCGGAGTGGAACAACCGTCGCGCCACCCCGAGCGCGGACGATGAGGTGCGGGAAGCTAAGCGGCGTACTGCGACAAACGATGGCGGCGCGAAGACGGACGACTGGCTTTGGTCGTTGCTCTTGCGGTCCGTTGTTGCGGTGCCTCGTTCGCGCATCGACGTGCGCGCACTGCGCTTCCCGAAGACGAGACGCCGGGTCGTGCCCGGCGCCGCATCGCATGATTGGCGCGCCGTTCTGAACGGCTGGAATGCCCTCCCCCGTGTGAAGGCACCACCTGCGCTCGACACAAGATCTAGTGCAGATCAGCGTCGTATCCACCAAGTATAGTAGACGCGCCGCCTATCTCAAAAAGGTTTATTTGCGGCTTGCCGCTTGACTTTTGATTAATCGAGCCAGGACAAGGACTTGCCCGAAAAGCAAGGGGCAACGTTTGCGAACGCCCGCTGTACGGGGTGCGGACCGACGTCGCACAGCGCCCCGATACCCACGCGATCGAGACGAAAAACGGGAGCGTGCGGCGCGCCCCGATCAGACGTGTCGGTAGGGAAAGTACTGGGCGTCGAGTGCGGCGTCGTGTGCGAGCCGCGACCAGTCGAAACAAGGCCCCGGATCGGTCTTGCGGCCCGGGGCGATATCGGCGTGACCTGCGAGCGCCTCGATCGGATAGTGCGCGACGAGCGCCCTTACGAGCGCACCGAGCGTTGCATATTGCGCGTCGTCGAACGCGGTATCGTCGGTGCCCTCGAGCTCGACCCCGATCGAGAAGTCGTTGCAGCGTTCGCGCCCGAAGAAGTTCGAGACGCCGGCGTGCCAGGCGCGCGCATCGCACGAGACAAACTGTTCAAGCGCGCCGTCGCGACGGATCAGGAAGTGCGAGGACACGCGCAGGCCCCGCAGGTGCGCGTCGTAGTAGGGGTGCGCGTTGCAGTCGAGCTGGTTCAGGAACAGATCGGCGATGGCGCTGCCGCCGAACTCGCCGGGCGGCAGGCTGATGTTGTGAATCACGATCAGGGTCGGCACGGCGCCGTGAGGCCGCGCCTCGTGGTTCGGCGACGGCAGCGCGCGGGCCGCGCACACCCAGCCGTCTGCCGCGACGGCCAAGTCGATCGCGCTCATCGAACGTCGCTGCTGCGCGCTGCGTGCCGGCGGGCATGATCGGCGCAGCAGAAGGCGTAGCCGCCCACGGTGAGCGATTCGCTTTTCGGCGCGTGCACGCCGCAGACGGCGCAGCGGACCATCGGCTCGGCGAGCGACGGTGTCGCGGCGCGCGCGGCGCCCTGCCGCGCGCCGGCACCGGCACCGGCTTGCGCTTGTGCGGCACGGACTGCCTTGACGAGCCAGCGTGCCAGCAGGACGAAGACGACGATGAGAATCAGTTGTCGCATGACATCAAACCACAGGGCGGTGCAGCAGCACCTCGAAAACGAAACGGCTGCCGACGTACGCGAGCAGCAACGCGACGAACGACGCGAGCACCCAGCGTAGCGCGGCGCGACCGCGCCAGCCCGAAAGCCGGCGCGCACCGAGCAACGCGCCGAACATGAGCCAGGACAGGATGGCGAAGACGGTCTTGTGATCGAGCGTCAACGGCCGGTCGAGCAGCTGTTCGCTGAACAGGATGCCCGAGAGCAGCGTGAGCGTGAGCAGCACGAAGCCGGCGGCGATGAGCCGGAACAGCAGCTTCTCGAGCGTCAGCAGCGGCGGCAGCGTATCGAGCCAGCTCGAGAGCCAGCCGCCGGCATCGCGCTCGAGCGCACCGCGCAGCTTATGCAAACGCCGCTCGGCGAACAACATGAGGACCGCATGCAACGCGGCGATTGCGAACAAGCCATAGGCGATGTTCGCGATGACGAAATGGAGCTTGAACAGCGGCGCTGCCGCATAGGGCAGGACCTGGACGCCGCCGAACGCGAGTGGCATCAGCGAGGCGAGACAGGCAAGCGGCAGGACGAGCAGGCGCAGGCCGTCGAGCGGGAAGAAGAAGCTCTCGATCCAGTAGATGCCGACGCCGAGCCAGAACATCGCGGACAGCGCGAAGGCAAAGCCGAAGAACATCGCGTCGTGCGGGAAGATCGTGACGTGCAGCAGCGCGCCATGAGCGAGGATCGCCGCGAACAGCAGCGCGCGGCCGGGCGTGGTCATGCCCGACGCGGCAGCGAACCCGGGCGCCGGCAACGGCGGCACGCTTGAGAGCATGGGGTGCGCCTCGCCTCGCGCGCCGCTCGAGCGGTACGCACGCCAGCCGGCCACGGCGAGGCCGCCATAAAGGAGCGCGGTGAGGGCATACAGTACAATATCCATGTTCGAAGTTTACACTAGGCCGTAACGCGTTTCGTTTGCGTTGTTGAAGCGGTGCGCCCGGCCCTTCCGCTCTATTCGCTCCCCATGCTCGACAACCTGACTCAACGGATGGCGCGCGTCGTCAAGACGCTGCGCGGCGAAGCCCGTCTCACCGAAGCGAACACGCAGGAAATGCTGCGCGAAGTACGCCTCGCGCTGCTCGAAGCCGACGTGGCGCTGCCCGTCGTGCGCGACTTCATCGGCAAGGTGAAGGAAAAGGCGCTCGGCGAGGAGGTCATCTCGAGCCTGTCGCCGGGCCAGGCGCTCGTCGGTGTGGTCCAGCGCGAGCTGACGGCCGTCATCGGCGGCGACTACGAAGGCCGTGCGGCCGAACTGAATCTGGCCGTCACGCCGCCGGCGGTGATTCTGATGGCCGGCCTGCAGGGCGCCGGCAAGACGACCACGGCCGGCAAACTCGCCAAACTGCTGCGCGAAAAGTACAAAAAGAAGGTCCTGACGGTCTCGTGCGACGTCTACCGTCCGGCTGCTATCGCGCAGTTGCAGACGGTGACCGAACAGGTCGGCGCCGACTTCTTTCCGTCGCAACCCGATCAGCAGCCTGTCGACATCGCGCTGGCGGCCGTGGACTGGGCCAAGCGTCACTACCACGACGTCCTGATCGTCGATACGGCCGGTCGCCTCGGTATCGACGAAGCGATGATGAAAGAGATCGCGGCGCTGCACGCTGCCGTGAAACCGGTCGAAACGCTGTTCGTCGTCGATGCGATGCTGGGTCAGGATGCCGTCAACACGGCGAAAGCATTCAATGACGCACTGCCGCTCACGGGCGTCGTGCTGACGAAGCTCGACGGCGATGCGCGCGGCGGTGCGGCGCTGTCGGTGCGACATGTGACGGGCAAGCCGATCAAGTTCGTCGGGGTGGCCGAGAAGCTCGACGGCCTGGAGGTGTTCTACCCGGACCGCATGGCCAACCGTATTCTCGGCATGGGCGATATTCTCGCGCTCGTCGAGGAGGCGCAGCGCAACGTCGACGTGCAGGCCGCGCAGAAGTTGGCCGACAAGGTCAAGAAGGGCGGCGATTTCGACCTGAACGATTTTCGGGCACAGCTTTCGCAGATGAAGAACATGGGCGGCCTCTCGTCGCTGCTCGACAAGCTGCCTGCACAGTTCCAGCAGGCGGCGGCGGGTGCCGACATGGGCCAGGCCGAAAAGCAGATGCGACGAATGGAAGGCATCATCAATTCGATGACGCCGACCGAGCGCGCGAAACCCGACCTCATCAAGGCGACGCGCAAGCGCCGTATCGCGGCTGGCGCGGGGGTGCAGGTGCAGGAGGTGAACCGCCTGCTCAACCAGTACGACCAGATGCGCACAATGATGAAGAAGCTCAAGGGCGGGAATCTGCAGAAGATGATGCGCGGCATGAAGGGCATGCTGCCCGGCATGCGGTAAGCGAAGCCCGGGTTTATGCGGTGGCGAGAGGCCACCGCGAGCACGCACACTATATATAGATTCCGCCACCGCTCCATACCGACCCAGCCACTGCTCGACTGACGCCATGAACCGCGACGAAGCACTCCATATCTTTCGCCACTCCGAAGAAATCGTCTCGGCCGCCGAGGTCAACGCCTCGATTGCGCGCATGGCGCAAGCCATCCGTGCCGAGATGAGCGAGTCGTTTCCACTGCTGCTCTCGGTGATGGGCGGCGCTGCCGTCTTCACGGGGATGCTGCTGCCGCACCTCGACTTCCCGCTCGAATTCGACTACATCCATCTCACGCGCTATCGCAACACGACGAAAGGCAGCGACCAGATGCAATGGCGCGTCGCGCCGGCGGAGTCGGTGAAGGATCGCGTCGTGCTGGTGCTCGACGATATTCTCGATGAAGGCGAAACGATGGCGGCCATTCGCGACCGCATCCTGGAGATGGGTGCGAAGCGATTCCTGTCGGCCGTGCTCTGCGAAAAGAAGATCGCGAAGGACAAGCCGCTGCGCCCGGACTTTTGCGGCTTCGAAGTGCCGGACCGCTATGTGTTCGGCTGCGGGATGGATGCACGCGGTTACTGGCGCAACCTGCCCTCGATCCGCGCGCTGACCGACGAGGCCTAACCCTTTAGCCGCGCTTGCCGCTAGCAGCCGCGCACGTGGCCGCACGTGGCTGCTCGGGGCGCGCGCGTTAAGCGCGCTGTAAGCCGTCCGATCCGCGTAATGCTGCGCACCGGACGGCAAATCCGCGTTATGCCACGCTCGTGAGCGCCGCGCGAACCTTCTGTGCAGCGAAGCCGGCCGCGTCAGCGATCGGCAATAGCGTCGGCTCCGCATCGCGGCGACCCTGATATTCGACCTTGCCTTCCTTCAGGCCGCGCTCGCCGATCACGAGCCGGTGCGGCACGCCGATCAGCTCCCAGTCGGCGAACATGACGCCCGGACGCTCGCCGCGATCGTCGAGGATCACGTCGACACCGGCTTGCGTCAGCGCAGCGTAAAGCTTGTCCGTCTCTGCGCGCACCGCTTCGCTGCGGTCATAGCCCATCGGGCACAGCACGACCTCGAACGGCGCGATCGACTCGGGCCAGATGATGCCGCGTTCGTCGTTGTTTTGCTCGATCGCGGCGCCAAGAATCCGCGTGATCCCGATCCCGTAGCAGCCCATGATCATCGGCTGCGGCTTGCCTGTTTCGTCGAGGAACGTGGCCCCCATCGCTTCGGAGTACTTCGTACCGAGCTGGAACACGTGGCCGACTTCGATGCCGCGGCAGATTTCGATCGTACCCTTGCCGTCCGGCGACGGGTCGCCGGGCCGGACGTTACGGATATCGGCGACAACCGGCTCGGGCAGATCGCGCCCCCAGTTCACGCCCGTCGTGTGGAAATCGACTTCGTTCGAACCGACCACGAAGTCGCTCATGTTCGCGACGGTCCGATCGGCCACGACCTTCACCGGTTTTTTCGTGCCGATCGGGCCGAGGTAGCCCGGCGGCGTACCGAACCACTCGACGATCTCGGCCTCGGTCGCGAAACGGAAGCCCGACAGGCCCGGCAGTTTGCTGACCTTGACTTCGTTCAGATCGTGATCGCCGCGCAGCATCAGCAGCCAGATCGTCGGCTCGGCGCCTTCGTTGTCGGTCGCGAGCACGATCGACTTGATCGTGCGTTCGAGCCCGATCCCGAGCAACTCGGCGACCGCTTCGCACTTGGCCTTGCCCGGGGTCGAAGTTTTCTTCATGGCCTCGGTCGGCGCCGCGCGCTCGGTCACGAGCGGCAGCGCTTCGGCCGCCTCCACGTTCGCGGCGAAGCTCGAATCGGGGCAATAGGCGATATCGTCCTCGCCCGTCGCTGCGATCACGTGGAACTCCTGCGACCGGTTGCCACCGATCGAACCGCTGTCCGCCGTGACGGCGCGGAACTGCAAGCCGATGCGCGAGAAGATCCGCACATAGGCGTCGAACATCTTCTGGTACGAGAGATCGAGCCCCGCCTGGTCCTTATCGAAAGAGTACGCATCCTTCATCGTGAACTCGCGACCGCGCATGACGCCGAAGCGCGGGCGGATCTCGTCGCGGAACTTCGTCTGGATCTGGTAGAAGTTCACGGGCAGCTGACGGTAGCTCTTGATCTGGTTGCGCGCAATATCGGTGACCACTTCCTCGTGCGTCGGCCCGATCACGAAATCGGTCTGCTTGCGGTCTTTGAAGCGCAGCAACTCGGGGCCGTATTGCTCCCAGCGGCCCGACTCCTGCCAGAGCTCGGCCGGCTGCACGGCCGGCATCAACAGTTCGAGCGCGCCGGCACGGTTCATTTCTTCGCGCACGATCGCCTCGACCTTGCGAATGGAGCGCAGACCGATGGGCAGATAGTTGTAGATGCCGCCGGCCACGCGGCGGATCATGCCTGCGCGGACCATCAACTTGTGGCTGACGACTTCCGCGTCAGCCGGAGCTTCCTTCAGGGTGCCGATAAAGAAACGGGAGGCTTTCATTCAAGTTTTCCAAAAGCGGCAGCCCGCGGCGGGCGGCCGAAAGGGGGGAACGAGCGAAATCGGGGATCGGTCCGGACCGTCTTCGCGGCTTCGGCGGCGGGCTCAGGCTGGCCCGGCTCGCCGCAGATTCATCAGATGAGCCCGGACGGCCCGACGCGTTCGCCCGCGGTGCGGCCGAACTTTCCGGGTGCGTGCCGATGCCAAGTGGCTCGTTATCTGTTTATAATCAAAGCAATTTTAAAGGATTCGAAGGTGGTTGTATGCTGGATCGCGAAGGCTTTCGCCCGAACGTCGGCATCATCCTCTTGAACGCGCACAACGAGGTGTTTTGGGGCAAGCGACTACGTGAACATTCCTGGCAGTTTCCGCAAGGGGGCATCAAGTATGGTGAGACCCCTCTGCAAGCAATGTATCGGGAGTTACACGAAGAAACCGGCTTGCGTCCGGAGCACGTCAAGATCATCGGTCGCACACGCGACTGGTTGCGTTACGAGGTGCCCGACAAGTTCATCAAGCGCGAAGTACGCGGTCATTACCGCGGCCAGAAACAGATCTGGTTCTTGCTTCGGATGCTCGGCCGCGATTGCGACATCTGCTTGCGCGCCACCGATCACCCGGAATTCGATGCGTGGCGCTGGAATGAGTATTGGGTGCCGCTCGACGCGGTCATCGAGTTCAAGCGGGATGTGTATCAGTTGGCGCTGACCGAGTTGTCGCGCTTCCTGCGGCGCGCCATGCCGCGCGGCGAAAAGCCGCGGGCGCACCATGGCCCACGGTATCCGCGAGTCTCGTCGGCGGCCGCGGCGGCACAACTCGAGGCGCAGTGCATGCCGGGCGAACACGACGCAACGCATGACGACGCTGCAACGCACTACGGCACGGCGACCCTCATTCTGCCCGATTGAGGAGCGCCGTCCCGCGTGGCCCGGCTGAACCGCCGGGCCTGGCGGCATCGTTCGACGCAGCCTTAGCGTGCCGACATTCGCCCCGATCAGACAGGCGGGCGCTATGATTCGATGTTTCGAATCGTAGCGCCCGTTTTTTGTCGAGGAACCCACATTGAAAGCGATTGCTCTCGCGCTTGCCTGCGTCACCGGCGGTGCGCTCCTGGCCGGCTGCTCGCATACGGCGTCGAAGCCGTCGAACAAGGACGACAGCACGTTCGTCTATCTGCTCGACCGCCAAGGCACGTGGACTGAAAACAAAGTCGATAAGCTGCCGCCGCTGCCCCGCGCCGCCGATCTGATTCCCTTCGAGGTATCGGAGAACACGCGGCTGCAGTTCGCCGTTGATGCGAAGTCGCTTTCGGTCGGCACCGACGGGGTCGTGCGCTATACCGTCGTCGTGACGAGCCCCGCCGGTGCGCGCAACGTCAACTACGAGGGTATTCGCTGCGACACGTACGAGTGGCGGCTCTATGCGGGTCTGAATGCGGACCACGACGACTGGGATCGGACCGTCGGGAACGATTGGACACGCATCGAGAACGGCGAGCTGAACGCTTACCATGCCGCGCTTTATCAGGACTACTTCTGCGCGAGCAAGATGCCCTCCGGACTCGCCAAGACGATCGTCGAGAATATGCGGCTGCACCGGACCGCCGGCTCGTCGATCCGCTAAAGGCACGCACGGGCCGCCCCACTCGCCCGTTATCGGGTGCAACGCTTCGCGCCGTGTGCGCGAAGCGTGCACGGCTCACACGAGCACGAGATTGTCGCGGTGGACGAGCTCGGGTTCGAGCATGTAGCCGAGGATCGATTCGATGTCGGCACTCGGGTGGCGCGCAATCAGCTTTGCCTCGGCGCTGCTGTAGTTCGTGATGCCGCGCGCAACCTCGCGCCCGGCCGGGCTCAGGCAGGCGATCACCTCGCCGCGCGCAAACGCACCTTTCACGTCGACGACACCGATCGGCAGCAGACTCTTGCCGCCGGCCGTCAGCTTTTCGACAGCGCCGTCGTCGATCACGACGTGGCCGCGCACCTGGAGGTGATCGGCCATCCACTGCTTGCGTGCCGCAAGACGCGCAGTGCGGGCAACAAGCTGCGTGCCGATCGCTTCGCCCGCAGCGAGCCGCGTCAACACATTGGGCTCGCGGCCGCTCGCGATGACGGTGTTGGCCCCACTGCCCGCCGCACGTTTGGCGGCGAGGATCTTCGTCAACATGCCGCCGCGGCCGATACTCGTGCCTGCGCCGCCCGCCATCGCCTCGAGCTCCGGCTTGCCCGCATCGGCTTCCTGTACGAGTTGGGCCTGCGGGTCCTTGCGCGGATCGGCCGTGAACAGGCCTTGCTGATCGGTGAGGATGATCAGCGCATCGCCTTCGATCAAATTCGCGACGAGCGCCCCGAGCGTGTCGTTGTCGCCGAACTTGATTTCGTCGGTGACGACGGTGTCGTTCTCGTTGATGATCGGCACGACGCCAAGGCGCAGCAGCGTGAGCAGCGTCGAGCGTGCATTGAGGTAGCGCTCGCGGTCCGCCAGGTCGGCATGGGTCAGCAGAATCTGTGCTGTCCGAATGCCGTGCTCTGCGAAGCGCGTTTCATAGACCTGCGCGAGCCCCATCTGTCCGACGGCCGCGGCCGCCTGAAGCTCGTCGATTTCGCGTGGGCGCTTGACCCACCCGAGCCGCTGCATCCCTTCGGCGATGGCGCCCGAGCTCACGAGCACGACTTCCTTACCGGCCGCGCGCAGCTGCGCGATTTCCGCCGCCCAACGGCCGATCGCCGTTACATCGAGCCCGCGCCCGTCGTTCGTGACGAGGCTCGATCCCACTTTGACCACCAAGCGTTTCGAATCGGCGATGACAGAGCGCATCGTACGAAAATCTCCTTGTATGCCCGCGTGAGGCGCCGCGCACGATGCGCAGCGCGTGGGTTTGAGCGCTCGCGGCGCTTCAGTTCGACGGTCCGGTGTCGTCGGCCGCTGCGCCGGGTGCCGAGCGGAAACGGACGTCGGCGGCCAGATCCTCGGCCTGTTCGGCGCGATGCGCGTCGGAGTGTTGGGACAGATAGTCGAAAACGGCGTAGCAAAGCGCTTCGCACCCGAGGCCCGTCAATGCGGAAATCTCGAATACGGGCCCCTTCCACTCGAAGCGCTCGATGAAGTCGGCCACGCGTGCCGCGCGTTCGTCCTCGGGCACCATGTCGAGCTTGTTCAGGACGAGCCAACGCGGCTTTTCGTAGAGGGCCTCGTCGTACTTGCGCAACTCTTCGACGATGGCCTTCGCATCGGCAACCGGATCGACGTTTTCGTCGAACGGCGCGAGGTCGACGAGGTGCAGCAGAATGCCCGTGCGCTGCAGGTGGCGCAGGAACTGGTGACCGAGCCCCGCACCTTCGGCGGCGCCCTCGATCAGCCCCGGAATGTCGGCGATGACAAAGCTCTTGCTGGGGCCCACGCGAACGACACCGAGATTCGGCGCGAGCGTCGTGAAGGGGTAGTCGGCGATCTTCGGCTTCGCGTTCGATACCGACGAGATGAACGTCGACTTGCCTGCGTTAGGCATGCCGAGCAGGCCGACATCGGCGAGCACCTTGAGCTCGAGCCGGAGCATGCGGCGTTCGCCGGGCTTGCCATCGGTCTTCTGACGCGGCGCGCGGTTCGTGCTCGACTTGAAGTGCAGGTTGCCCAGGCCGCCTGCGCCGCCCATCGCGACGAGCACTTTCTGATCGTGCTCGGTCAGGTCGGCAATCAGCTCGCCCGTGTCGAGATCGGCGATCACCGTGCCGACGGGCATGCGCAGGACGATATCGTCGCCGCCCTTGCCGTAGCAATCGGAGCCGCGGCCGTTCTCGCCATTGCGGGCCTGGTGTTTTTTCGCGTAACGGTAATCGATCAGCGTGTTGATGTTGCGATCGGCGATTGCGTAGACGCTGCCGCCGCGGCCGCCATCGCCGCCGTCAGGGCCGCCGAACGGAACGAACTTTTCGCGGCGCATCGACGCGCTGCCGTCGCCGCCATCCCCGGCGATCACTTCGATTCGCGCTTCGTCAATGAACTTCATTTATCGCTCCGTGCCCCTCGTTTGGCGCGCCGCGCCGTATCGCGCATGGCTTGCACCGTTTTGCATTGCGTTATTGTGCCGTGCCGGTCGAATGTTGACCAAGCAGCGACGCGACGTAGAGCGGGTACCGTTCCGCCACGCGCCGTAGATGAAAAAAGGCCCCGCCAACTTCGCGGGGCCTTTCTCGGTTTGTCGCACCCGTGTCTGATCGAACTCAGACCGCTGCCGGGATGACGTTCACCAAGTGCTTCTTGTCGGCGCCTTTCGTCGTGAACTTGACGTGGCCATCGACCAACGCGAACAGCGTGTGGTCCTTGCCGATACCGACGTTGTCGCCGGCGTGCATGCGCGTACCGCGTTGGCGCACGATGATGCCGCCCGCGTTGATCGCTTGGCCGCCGTACACCTTCACACCGAGGCGTTTCGACTCGGAGTCGCGGCCGTTGCGGGAAGACCCGCCTGCTTTTTTGTGTGCCATCTGATTGCTCCTTGACCGGTGCGCTTACGCGTTGATCGCGTCGATGCGCAGTTCGGTGTAGTTCTGGCGGTGGCCAGCGTGCTTCTGGTAGTGCTTCCGGCGACGCATCTTGAAGA
>CBJMQH010000149.1:0-10946 GCA_966431825.1 uncultured Trinickia sp. | reverse complement strand
GGTACTCGGCGCGATCAGCTTCTCGCACCTGCTCAACGACATGATCCAGTCGTTGATCCTTGCCATTTACCCCATGCTCAAGCAGAACTTCGCGCTCTCGTTCGCACAGATCGGCTTGATCACGCTCACCTATCAGATCACCGCCTCGCTGCTGCAACCGCTCGTCGGGTTCTACACGGACAAGCGGCCGCAGCCCTACTCGCTGCCCGTCGGCATGGGCTTCACGCTGACGGGTCTGCTGCTGATGTCGGTCGCACCGAACTACAGCTTGCTGCTGCTCGCCGCGGCCCTCGTCGGCTGCGGTTCGTCCGTGTTCCACCCTGAATCGTCGCGCGTCGCGCGCATGGCTTCGGGCGGGCGCTACGGCCTCGCGCAGTCGCTGTTCCAGGTGGGCGGCAACGTCGGCTCGTCGCTCGGTCCGCTCTTCGCCGCACTCATCGTCATTCCGCACGGCCAGCCGAGCATCGCCTGGTTCTCGGCGGCCGCCCTTGTCGGCATCGTCGTTCTGACCGGCATCGGCCGCTGGTACAGCGGGCATCCGGCCACGAAGAAGAAGGGGCCGGCACGCGCACGCGATGGGTCGCTCTCCAACGGCCGCGTTGCGCTCGCGCTCGGCGTGCTCGTCATGCTGATCTTCTCGAAGTACTTCTACCTCGCAAGCCTGAACAGCTATTTCACGTTCTATCTGATCGACAAATTCCACCTCTCCGTGCAGACGGCGCAGCTTCATCTGTTCGTGTTCCTCGCGGCCGTGGCGGCCGGCACGATCATCGGCGGCCCCATCGGCGATCGCATCGGCCGCAAGTACGTGATCTGGGTGTCGATCCTCGGCGTTGCCCCGTTCACGCTTCTGCTGCCCTACGCGAACCTGTTCTGGACGGGCGTGTTGACCGTCATCATCGGCGTGGTCCTCGCCTCGGCGTTCTCGGCCATCCTCGTCTACGCCCAGGAGCTGATCCCGGGCAAGGTCGGCATGGTCGCGGGCCTCTTCTTCGGCCTCGCGTTCGGGCTCGCCGGCGTCGGCGCCGCCGTGCTCGGCGATCTGGCCGACGCGACCAGCATCAGCTACGTCTACAAGGTCTGCTCGTTCCTGCCGCTGATCGGCGTGCTCACCGTCCTCTTGCCCGACGTGGAGCGCAAATCGGCGAAGGCCTGACCGCCCCGCGCAGGCAAAAACGCCGCACGGCCCGACAGGACCGGCGGCGTTTTTTCTTGCACCTGCGAGGGCGGTTGCCGTCGCCGTACACGATCCGGCAAGGCCCGCGCGCCCTCTCACGCCCGCGCAGCGAACCTTCGTGCGTAAGCGGCCAGGAACCGGCGCAGGATGCCCGAGGAGTAGGCGCTCGCAATATCGGTCAGGAACGACGTGAACGACGCCGTGGCCTGATCGTCGGCCTTGTCCGAAATCGTGCGCACGACGGCGCACGGCACATCGTGCTCATAACAGACCTGAGCCAGTGCCGCCCCCTCCATCTCCACGGCGAGCGCGTCGGGTACCGATTCGGCGATCGCCGCAACTTCGGCCGCGCTCGAAACGAATCGGTCGCCGCTCACGATGAGTCCGCGATGGACGCGAATGCCGTCGAGCGAGAAGCGCTGCGCGAGCGCACGCCCCTCGTCGGCCACGAAACTGTCGCAGGCCTCTTCGAGCGTTTCGACGAGCGAGCGCTCCGCGTCAAAGCGCGCGCGACCCAGCAGCGGCACCTCGAAACGCGGAAACAGCGGCGACGCGTCGAGGTCGTGCTGCATCAAAGCGTCGGCGACGACGATATCCCCAACGCGCACGTCGTGGCCCACGCCGCCCGCTACGCCGGTGAACACGATCTCGCTTACCCCGAACGCGTGGATCAGCGCGCTCGCACTGGCGGCGGCCGCCACCTTGCCGACCCGTGCCAGCGTAACGACGCACCGTACGCCGTTCAGCGTGCCGAGATGGTAGTCGCGCCGCCCGAGCGTGACGGTCCTGATGCCGGCTTCGGCGCGCATGGCGTCGACGAAATCCCCGAGTTCCTGCGGCAATGCCGCGAGCACGCCCAGCACCGGCTGGGCGTTTGAAGCTTGTGCGTCCATCGAATTTCCGTTCCTTACCGCTTTCTTTAGTTTTGGTCTCGTATTGGGACGCCGCTTACTCGACGACCTGCAACTTCGCTACCGCCAGCGCGAGCCACTTCTCGCCATGCCGCTTGAAGCGCACCTGCGCCCGGGCGTCGGGCCCGCTGCCTTCGAGCGCCGTGATCGCGCCTTCCCCGAACTTCGTATGGAACACCTGCTGGCCGACGCGAAAGCCGGTGCCGGCCGCCCGCTGTTCGTTCGCGAACGCAGGCAGCGGCGCGGATACGGCAGGCTCCGTTGCGTAGCCCGCATAGCCGCCTCGGCGCTCCTGGCGGTCGGGACGCGAAAACCAGTCGCGGCCCCATGCGCCGCCGTCGCCACGGGCGCCGCCCCACCGCGTACCGGCCTCGAGCTTCGGCGTCAGCCACTTGAGCGTGGCCTGCGGCAACTCGTCGAAGAACCGCGAGCGGACGTTGTAACGCGTTTGCCCGTGCAGCATGCGGCTCTGTGCCAGCGACAGATAAAGCCGCTCCTTCGCACGCGTGATCGCGACATACATGAGCCGGCGCTCCTCTTCGAGCCCGTCGGACTCGATCGCGCTGTTCTCGTGCGGGAACAAGCCCTCCTCCAGCCCCGTGATGAAGACCGCCGTGAATTCGAGCCCCTTCGCCGCATGCACCGTCATCAGTTGCACGGCGTCCTGGCCGGCCTGCGCCTGGCTCTCGCCCGCTTCGAGCGACGCGTGCGAAAGGAAGCCCGCGAGCGGCGTCATCGTGTCGGGGTTCTGCGCGGGCTCGGTGATGCTCGCCGCGTCCAGAACCGTCACGCCGTTGCTTTCGTCGCCGCCGATTTCGATGGCCGCGCTCGCGTTCGGCGCGAGCGGAATCGCACGCGCGGGGGTGTCGAGCCCATAACCTTCTTCGCTGACGAACGCCGTGGCCGCGTTCACGAGTTCCTGCAAGTTTTCGAGGCGGTCCTGCCCTTCGCGCTCGCCCTGATAAAACTCGGCCAAGCCGCTTGCCCGCACGACGTACTCGACCGTTTCCGGCAGGCTCATGCGCTCGGTCTCGGCGCGCATCTTCGCGACGAGGTTCGCGAACCCACCGAGGCTCGTCCCGGCCTTGCCCGTCACGTACGGAATGGCCGCCGCCATCGAGCAGTTGTAGAGCCGCGCAGCGTCGGCAAGCTGTTCGATCGAGCGCGCACCGATCCCGCGCGTCGGAAAGTTGACGACGCGCGCGAATGCCGTGTCGTCGTTGGGATTGTCGATGAGACGCAGGTAGGCGAGCGCGTGCTTGACTTCCTGCCGCTCGAAAAAGCGTAGTCCCCCGTACACGCGATAGGGAATGCCGGCATTCACGAGCGTGTGCTCGATCGTGCGCGATTGAGCGTTGCTGCGGTAAAGCACCGCAATTTCGCTGCGCGCGAGCCCGTTGTTCATCAGCGCGCGGATTTCCTCGACGATCCAACCCGCTTCCTGCGAATCGGTCGCCGCCTCGTAGACACGCACCGGTTCGCCGTGCCCGGCGTCGGTGCGCAGGTTCTTGCCGAGCCGGTGCGCGTTGTGCGCGATCAGCGCGTTCGCCGCATCGAGAATGTAGCCGTGCGAACGGTAGTTCTGCTCGAGCTTGATCAGGTGCCGCACGTTGAACTCGCGCTCGAAGTCCATCATGTTGCCGACGTTCGCTCCGCGGAACGCATAGATGGACTGATCGTCGTCGCCGACGGCGAAGATCGCGTTGTGCGCACCCGCCAGCATCTTGAGCCATGCGTACTGCAGCTTGTTCGTATCCTGGAACTCGTCGACGAGAATCTGCTTGAAGCGCGCCTGATAGTGCGCCCGCAGCGGCGCGTTATGCGCGAGCAGTTCGTAGCAGCGCAGCAGCAGCTCGGGGAAATCGACCACGCCTTCGCGCTGACACTGCGCGTCATAGGCGCGATAGAGTTCGACGAACTTCAGGTTGAAGCTGTCGCTCGCGTCCACCTGATCGGGCCGCAGCCCCTGCTCCTTCGCGTTGTTGATGAAATACTGCAGGTTCTTCGGCGGATATTTCTCGTCGTCGACGTTCAAGCCCTTCATGAGCCGCTTGATCGCCGAGAGCTGATCGGCCGTATCGAGAATCTGGAAGGTGGCAGGCAGACCCGCGTCGCGGTGATGCGCGCGCAGCATCCGGTTGCAGAGCCCGTGGAACGTGCCGATCCACATGCCGCGCGTATCGATCGGCAACAGGGCCTGGAGCCGGCTCATCATTTCGCGCGCCGCCTTGTTCGTAAACGTGACCGCGAGCACGGTGGGCGGCGAGGCAAAGCCCTGCTGGATCAACCATGCGATGCGCGTGATCAGTACGCGCGTCTTGCCGCTGCCTGCGCCGGCCAGAATCAGTGCCGGTTCGTTCGGCAGCGTGACGGCCGCGTATTGTTCGGGGTTCAGATTGGCGAGCAGATCGGGCATGAAGGCGAAAGCGTGAAGACGAAAGCGTGATCGTGAGAAGCGACTGCGCCGCCGCGGGCCGTCACGGCAGCCGAGAGGGGCGCATGAAACGGCCGGCAGGCGGCTAGCGCCAGCAGGCCATTATAAGGCGCCCGGCCGCGCGAAGCGTCGCACTCGCCGGCCGTCCCCGTATAATTGAAGGTTTCGACGCATTGCCGTTGCGAACCTTTACGCTTTCTCCCCGGATTTCCAACATGAGCGACACCACGCTGGCGAAGAGTTTCGAGCCCCAGACGATCGAGGCCCATTGGGGGCCCGAATGGGAAAAACGCGGTTACGCGGCCCCGCAATTCGAGCCGGGCCGCCCGAGTTTCTCGATCCAGCTTCCGCCGCCGAACGTCACCGGTACGCTGCACATGGGGCACGCGTTCAACCAGACGATCATGGACGGGCTCACACGCTATCACCGCATGCTCGGCGAGAACACGATGTGGCTGCCGGGCACCGACCACGCCGGCATCGCCACGCAAATCGTCGTCGAACGCCAGCTCGACGCGCAGGGCATCTCGCGCCATGACCTCGGCCGCGAAAAGTTCCTCGAGCGCGTCTGGACGTGGAAGCAGCAGTCGGGCTCGACGATCACGAATCAGGTCCGCCGCCTCGGCGCGTCGATCGACTGGTCGCGCGAATATTTCACGATGGACGAGCGCATGTCGAAGGTCGTCACCGACGTCTTCGTGCGCCTCTACGAGCAAGGGCTCATCTACCGCGGCAAGCGGCTCGTGAACTGGGACCCGGTGCTGATGACGGCCGTGTCCGATCTGGAGGTCGTGAGCGAAGAGGAAGCGGGCCACCTCTGGCACATCCGCTACCCGCTCGCCGACGGCAGCGGGCATCTCACCGTGGCCACGACGCGCCCCGAAACGATGCTCGGCGACGTGGCCGTGATGGTCCACCCCGAGGACGAGCGTTACCGCCATCTGATCGGCCAGCGCGTGCTGCTGCCGCTCACCGGGCGCGAGATTCCCATCATCGCCGACGACTACGTCGACCGCGAGTTCGGCACGGGTGTCGTGAAGGTCACGCCTGCGCACGATTTCAACGACTACCAGGTCGGTCAGCGCCACGGTCTGCCGCAGATCGAAGTCCTCACGCTCGACGCGAAGATCAACGAGAACGCGCCCGAGATCTATCGCGGCCTCGACCGTTTCGACGCACGCAAGCAGATCGTTGCCGATCTCGACACGCAGGGCTTCCTCGAATCGGTGCAGCCGCACAAGCTCATGGTGCCGCGCGGCGACCGCACGGGCGTCGTGATCGAGCCGCTCTTGACGGACCAATGGTTCGTGGCGATGAGCAAGCCGGCCCCCGAGGGCACGTTCAACCCGGGCAAATCGATCGCCGAGACCGCACTCGATGTCGTGCGCAACGGCGAGATCAAGTTCGTACCCGAGAACTGGACCACGACCTACTACCAGTGGCTCGAGAACATTCAGGACTGGTGCATTTCGCGCCAGCTCTGGTGGGGCCATCAAATCCCGGCCTGGTACGGCGAGGCGGGCGAGGTCTTCGTTGCCCGCACGGAAACCGAGGCGCGCGAACAGGCGGCAGCACGCGGCTATACCGGCGCGCTCAGGCGTGACGACGACGTACTCGACACCTGGTTCTCGTCGGCACTCGTGCCGTTCTCGTCGCTCGGCTGGCCTGAGCAGACGAAAGAGTTGCAGGCATTCCTGCCCTCCTCGGTCCTCGTGACAGGCTTCGACATCATCTTCTTCTGGGTCGCGCGCATGATCATGATGACGACCCACTTCACGGGCAAGGTGCCGTTCCATACGGTCTATGTCCACGGCCTCGTGCGCGATCACGAAGGCCAGAAGATGTCCAAGAGCAAGGGCAACACGCTCGATCCGATCGATATTGTCGACGGCATCGATCTCGAATCGCTCGTCGGCAAGCGCACGACGGGGCTCATGAACCCGAAGCAGGCCGCGACGATCGAGAAAAAGACGCGCAAGGAATTCCCGTCGGGCATTCCCGCGTTCGGCACGGACGCGCTGCGCTTCACGATGGCATCGATGGCCACGCTCGGCCGCAACGTGAACTTCGACCTCGCACGCTGCGAGGGCTACCGCAACTTCTGCAACAAGCTCTGGAATGCGACGCGCTTCGTCCTGATGAATTGCGAGGGGCATGACTGCGGCTTTTCGAAGCCGGGCGCGTGCGCACCGGACGATTGCGGCGCGGGCGGCTATACCGAGTTCTCGCAGGCCGACCGCTGGATCGTCTCGCTGCTGCAGCGGGTCGAAGCCGAAGTCGAAAAGGGCTTCGCCGACTATCGTTTCGACAACGTCGCCAACGCGATCTACAAGTTCGTGTGGGACGAGTACTGCGACTGGTACCTCGAACTCGCCAAGGTCCAGATTCAGAACGGCACGCCCGAACAGCAGCGCGCCACGCGCCGCACGCTGTTGCGCGTGCTCGAGACGGTGCTGCGGCTCGCGCACCCGATCATCCCGTTCATCACCGAAGCCCTCTGGCAAAAGGTCGCGCCGCTGACCGACGCGTACCCGCAAGACGCGGGCGAAGGCGCGGCGTCGATCATGGTCCAGCCGTACCCGCGTGCCCGCGAACAGAAGATCGACGAATCGGCCGAACGGTGGGCTGCCGGTCTGAAAGCGGCGGTCGATACGTGCCGCAATCTGCGCGGCGAAATGAACCTTTCCCCCGCCACGAAGGTCCCTCTTCTCGTGCACGGCGACGCGGCACTGTGGCGCACGTTTGCACCGTATGCGCAGGCGCTCGCGCGTCTCTCGGAAGTGCGAATCATCGCCGACGAGGCCGCGCTCGATCGCGAGGCGCAAGGTGCGCCGATCGCGATCGCCGGCGGCGACAAGCTCGCGCTGCTCGTCGAGATCGACGTGGCCGCCGAGCGCGAACGACTGGGCAAGGAAATTGCTCGTCTCGACGCCGAGATCGCAAAGTGTGCAGCCAAGCTCGGCAACGAGGCGTTCGTCGCCAAGGCGCCCGCGGCTGTCGTTGAGCAGGAGCAGCAAAGGCTGTCACAATACCGCGACACCATTGCCAAGCTCAGTGCACAGCTTGCACGCCTGCCCGCCTAGAAGCGCGTCGCGGGCAAGTCGTCGAATTACGAAATCGAGAAACCAGGGTAACGCCATGCTAAAAGTCACCAAGGCAGTCTTTCCCGTCGCAGGCCTCGGCACGCGCTTCCTTCCGGCTACGAAGGCGAGCCCGAAAGAGATGCTGCCGATCGTCGACAAGCCGCTGATTCAATACGCGGTCGAAGAAGCGATGGCCGCCGGTATCACGGAGATGATCTTCGTGACGGGCCGCAGCAAGCGCGCAATCGAAGACCATTTCGATAAGTCGTACGAAGTCGAGGCGGAACTCGAAGCACGCGGCAAGGAAAAGCTGCTCGAACTCGTGCGCAGCATCAAGCCGAGCCACGTCGACTGCTTCTACGTGCGCCAGCCCGAAGCGCTCGGGCTCGGCCACGCCGTGCTGTGCGCCGAAAAGCTCGTGGGCGACAACCCGTTCGCCGTCATCCTGGCCGACGATCTGCTCTACGCCGAACCGCCCGTCATGAAGCAGATGGTCGACGTGTTCGATCACTACCACAGCTCGGTGATCGGCGTGGAAGAGGTCGCACCGCAAGACACGAAGTCCTACGGTATCGTCGACGGGAAAGAGTGGGAAGACGCCATCATCAAGATGTCGGGCATCGTCGAAAAGCCGAGCCCGGAAGAAGCGCCGTCCAACCTTGGTGTCGTCGGCCGTTACGTGCTCAAGCCGCGCATCTTCGAACATCTGCGCAAGATCAAACCCGGCGCAGGCGGCGAAATTCAGTTGACCGATGCGATCCAATCGCTGCTCGGCGACGAGCAGGTACTCGCGTACAAATACCACGGCACCCGCTTCGATTGCGGCAGCAAGCTCGGTTACCTCAAGGCGACCGTCGAATTCGCGCTGCGCCACCCGGAAGTGGCCGACGACTTCGCGCAATACCTGAAGACGCGTTCGCCAGTGCTCGAAAGCTGAAGCCGGCCGGCACGCCAGCTGCCAGAAAAAAAGCGCCGCGCGTTGATTTCCGCGCGGCGCTTTTTTTTTGTTTTTGCGCTGCTGGCCGCCGTTGGGGGAGCCGGTCAGAACCGATAAGTCACGCCCACCTTGACGATCGGATAGAAGCGGTAGCGTTCGACCTTGTCGCGCAGCTGCTGCTCTTCGGCGTTGACGTTGGCCTGCCCCGCCTCGGACACGATGGTCGCGGGCACGTCGAAATCGACATGCGGCTTGCCGTAAGCCACGCCCGCATCGAAGAACATGCCCCAGCCGCGCGTCGCGCGCGGCGAATGGCCGAATCCCAACCCGAGGTAAGGGCGCAGCGTCGGGTAGCTCGCCTTCGCGTGGATCGTCTGCCCCGCCGCCGAGACGGTCTTGCCGTTGATCGTGTAGGTGCCCGAAGGCGCATTGGCATTCGCGTCGATGTTGTCGCCGCCGATCAGCACCCCGGCCGTGAGCCGGAACGGCACGACGGACGGCGCCGGGAAGAAGTCGACGTATAGGCCGCCGTGGTAAAGATTGAGCTTCGCGTCGTACTGCAGGTTGCCGGCCGTGAAGTTATGCGACAGCCCGAAGCCGTTGAACTCAGCACGCCCGTTGAACAGGGAGCCGAGCACGTGACCATAGCCGACACCGAACCCCTCGGTGCCGACCTGGCCGTACACTTCCTGCGAAACCTGCGCGTGCGCAGCCGTGGCTGCGGCGAAGGCGACGCCGATCGCCGCTGCGCGAATCGTCCTTTTCATTGCCCGTTCCTCGAATTTGTCGGCTCGTCACGCGTGCCCCGGCGCATCGCACGCCGGCTTTGCGCGTCAATGTGCGGACCACACGGCAAACCGCCGCCGGCGAATCCACCCGCGCAAACCGCACGCCTGGTTTACGGCGTGACGGACCAACCCTTTAGGAGAAGCAGGCAAACCAAGCAAGGACGGGCCCGGCGGCCCGGCGAGGCGCGTTTTAGCGGCGCCGCATGAGGAAGATGAAGGTCTTGTCTTCGGTCGACGTTTCGACGATTTCGTTGCCGGTTTGTTTGGCGAATGCGGCGAAATCGCGTTGCGAGCCGGGGTCGGTTGCGAGCACCTTGAGGATCTGGCCGCTCGTCATGTCAGCAAGCGCCTTCTTGGCGCGCAGGATCGGGAGCGGGCACGTCAGCCCCCGGGCATCGACTTCCTTGTGAATTTCCACGGCGTTCGGCCTTCAAGCGTCAGCATCGGCACCGCGGCGCCGCTTCGTTTCGCGAAGGCGACGGCTGGTGACGAGCAAATAGGAGTGAATATGCCGAATTTTACCGCAGCGCGCACGCAAGACCCCGCCCGCCGCGGCGCTTGCGCGTACGCCCGGCGTGCGGGGCCTTGCGCGGCACGCCGGAACGGCTTCAGAGCGTGACCGGCAGCCCGCTCGCCAGCGCATCGGCCAATGCGCGGCCGATGCGTGTCGCTTCGAGCGCGTCGGCTAGCGTCGCGCCGACCGCCCCGCCCTCGACGCAGCGCCCTGCGTTGCGCGCACGCACCGCATCCACGACCGCATGGGCCTCGTGCAGGAACGCTTCTTCGAAGCGATCGAAGAACGTGGGCGTACATTCGTTACGAATGCCCGTCGCGTCATAGATCTCGACGCGATTGAACCGCGGGTTCCGGCCGATCGTCAGCGCCCCTTCCGTACCGATCACTTCGCTATGCGAATCGTTGCCGTGCGCCATCGTGCGCGAGGCGTAAAAAACCGCCAGCCGCCCGCCCTCGAACTCGACGACAGCGACACCGTTATCGACATCCCCGCACGAGCGCAAGCCTTCGTGCAGCGCGATCGTGCCCGTCGCATAGACGCGCGTCGCGCGCGCATTGCCGAAGAACCAGCGCGCAAGATCGATGTCATGGACGCTACAGTCGAGGAAGATGCCGCCGGAGCTCGGCGCAAACCGCACGAAAAAGCCATCCGGATCGTTCTTGTCGGCCGTCTGCGAGCGGACCATGAACGGCCGCCCGATCGCACCGGCCGCCACCGACTCATAAGCGTCGCGATAGCTCGGGTCGAACCGGCGCATGAACCCGATCGTAGCCTGCAGATGCGGATAGTCGCGTGCCACCGCCAACACGCGTTCGCATTCGGCCACATCGAGCGACAGCGGCTTTTCGCAGAACACATGCTTGCCCGCGTGCAACGCAGCCACGATCTGGTCGGCATGCAGCGACGAAGGCGTCACGAGCCAGACCGCATCGATCTCCCGGTCGGCGAGCAGCGCCTCGTAGTGCTCGTAGACACGTGCGGCCGGCAACGTGTCGTGGGCCCAGGCGCGCTCCACCTCGACCGGGCTCACCGCCGCGGCGAGCATGGCGCCCGGCACGCGATACGCCAGATTCATCGCATGGCGTTTGCCCAGGCGGCC
>CBJMQH010000148.1:0-10956 GCA_966431825.1 uncultured Trinickia sp. | reverse complement strand
AAGGAAGCGGTTTGCCCGACGCTTCGCACCAAGCTGATCCGGTGCGTTCCGTTCAGTTTCGCTGTGCTCCGCTAATAATTCTAAACGGTGAGAAATCACAATGCGGATCACTTAACATCGCTCCACTTCTACGGGACGGAGCTACTCTGCTCTCCCAGTTGTATCCGACAATGATGGGAAAATGGCCTGGAGTGGCGGGATGAAGATATCTGTTTGTCAAATGGCTGTGGTGCCTTCTCTCGTCAAGAATACCGAGACCATTCTGGCCGCGTTGCGCACGGCGGCCGCGAGCAAAATCGATGTCATCGTCTTCCCCGAGACCGCGTTGACGGGCTATCTGGGTATCACGCTGAATAAGCTTGACGATCTCGATCCCGTTGCCGTTCATGACGCACTGACACACATACAGACGCAGTGCCGGGAATTGGGTATTGCTGCCGTTATCGGACAGTATTTCAAGCGATGTGGACTCTGGTTTAATAACAGCGTGGCGATCGATCGGTATGGCCGGATCGCAGCGAGCTATGACAAATGCCAGCTTGTCGATCAGGATTGCTATTCGGTCACGCCGGGTAACCGATTCCCTGTGTTCGAGTTCGACGGCGTGACATGCTCGATGGCTATTTGTCACGATATCCGCTACCCGGAAATTCTCCTTCAATACGGCCGTGCGCGGAGTCAAGTGCATTTCCATCTTTTCTATGGGCTCCGGAACGCGCGCGATACCAGTCATCAACGTCAGTACGACGCTCATATCCTGACGCGTGCGGTGGAAAACGGTTTCTTCATCGCAGGCGCGAACGTTTCCGAAAACGAACAGATGGTTCGGTCGCAAATCATGTCGCCGGAGGGTGTTCTATGCGCAAAGGCGGAATCGTGGAACGCGGAAGACCTGCGTGCAGAAGTCGACACGGGCAGCGCGGGTGACGGCTGGGCTGTCAAACGACGATTCGATCTGTTCGATGCCGAGCGCCCTGCGTGCCGCGGCTCGTACTTCGAGCATGCCGTATGGGAGAACAAGCCGTACATGATCAAGCACGACCGGAGCCTCTTGTCGGAGTGATCGTGGCTTCGGGCGGTGGTGCGTGACCGGACAGTAAAGCACGAAATGCAGCGGTCTTTTTAACCTTGAGTGAGGAGTGAGGGGTCTATGAGTATCGAGCAAAGCGCAAATTTCGAAAAACTGGTGGCGTTGATCAAGCAGGTGAAGCCGAGCATCGCCGACAAGTCCGTGTCGGCCAACGACTCGATCACAGAAGAGCTGGGCCTTGATTCACTCGACGTGCTGCAGCTTGCACGGAAGGTCCGTCGCGAAATCGATAACGGCTTCGAACTCGATGCGTGGACGGAAGGTCAGGCAGCGCACCGCTGCACGGTTGCTTCCCTGCTGGCCACTCTGTCCGAAGTCAGCGCCGGTTGAGGTCGCGCGCCAGCCAACCGGGCCGAACACTAGGCCAAACCATGCGCAACGAACAAGGGGAAGCAATGGAATGCAATGGCAAGACGGCCGTCGTGACCGGCGGTTCGCGGGGGATTGGCGCTGCCATCTGTAAACGGCTGGCAACCGATGGATTCTCCGTACACCTCGTCTATCGCGATGCAGACGATGCGGCTGAACAGGTTGCGTCGGCGATTCGCGCGAATGGCGGGCGAGTGACCGTTCATAAGGCCGACGTATCGGACGAGGCGCAGGTCCAGCGTCTGACGGATAAGGTCATCGAGCAGGACGAAGGCATACATGTCCTCGTCAACAACGCAGGCGTCATCGACGACCAACTGGTCATCGCCACGAAGCTGCAGCGTTGGGAGCGCGTACTCAAGGTCAATCTGACGGGCCCCTTCCTCATGTGCCGTGCGGTGATTCCGACGATGATGGACCAACGCTGGGGGCGCATCATCAACCTGTCGTCGAATTCAGTGCGTATTCCCGGCAGCGGGCAAGCAGCCTATGCGGCTTCCAAGGGCGGTCTGGAGGCGCTCACGCGTGGTCTTGCCATGGAGGTAGGTCACAAGGGCATTCGCATCAATTCCGTTGCCCCGGGCCGTGTGCGAACCGATATGACGCATGCCGTCGCCGCGCAGCTCGGGGAGGGCGGCCCGCGCTGGGGTGAGCCCGACGATCTGGCAGGCATCGTGTCGTTCCTGTCCGGCGACGATTCCGACTATATCCAGGGGCAACTGATCACGGTCGACGGCGGTCGCCTCGTCATGCGACCTCGTGGCGAAGCACGACATTAAACGCAGGCGGAGACCGCAATGACATCCAATGCCGAGAACGTGCCGCAGGCCGCGGCCAGCGACGCGCTTCGCTACTGGGAAGATCTGGCCGACGCGAAGGCGCGTCAATTCGGTCCGGTGGTCTTCACGACCCATCTGCTCGATCAATTGCTCGAACTGATGGGAGAGAAGCACCCGATTCATGCGAGCGACGGTTTCGCGAAGGACACGTCGCGCAAGCAGCGCATCGTGCCGGGCGGGTTCATTCATTCGATCGTGTCCGGCTGGATCGTACAACACGGTGCCGCTGCCGCCATTGTGGGCTTGCGGTCGGTCGTGTGGGACTTCGTTCGTCCGCTTTATCCCGACACGCCATTCTTTTTCACGACCGAGACCGAAAGCGCCGAAATCGTCGACGAACGACTCGGCCTTGTGAAGACCGTACGCAAAGTGTTCGACGAAGCCAACCGGACCATCGCCATCGGTCGCATGAACGTGCTCGTGCAGCGCCGTCCTGCTGGCGCTGCACAGCGACCCGATACGGCAGTCGCGGCTGAGGCCGCACGGCAGCCCTGAGTTTCCCCCGATCCTTTCGAGAGGCATTTCACGTGAACGACACCTATCAACCCCTGCAGGGCAAGATCGCGCTCGTGACCGGCGGTTCGCGCGGCATCGGCGCCGGCATCACGCGCAAGCTCGCTGCCTGGGGCTGTACCGTTTGCATCAACTACGTCGACCGCGCCGAACCCGCGCGGCGTCTTGCGGCCGAACTCAAGGAACAGGGCTGCGAAGCAGCGCTCTTTCCTGCGGACCTCAGCGATCCGCACGATATCGAAAAGCTGATGGCGGCTATCGGCGAACGATTCGGCAGCCTGAACATTCTCGTGCAGAACGCTGCGGCGACGAAATTCGCACGACTCGAACAGGCCACGATCGATCAATGGCAGTTCGTCCAGGATACGAACTCGCGCGCGACATGGCTGCTCGCCAAGCACGCGGTTCCGCTCATGCGCGAGCGTCCGGGTGCGCGTTTCATCACGATCACCAATTCGACGACGACGCGCATCATTCCTCGCGCCGGGTTGTTCGCGGCCGCGAAGGCGGGTCTCGAAGTGTTGACCGAATACCTTTCGTACGAACTCGCGCAATACGGCATCGTGACGAACTGCGTGCGCCCCGGGCTTGTGCAGACGGATGTGCTCAAGGTCCGCCCGGACTTCAATCGAGGTGTGCAGCACGAGCAATCGGTTTCGCCGTGGCCGGGCGACCGCAAGACGACGCCGGAGAACAGTGCCGATGTCGTTGCGCTGCTCTGCCTCGAAGAGGCGAGCTGGATCGCGGGCCAGACGATTACCGTGGACGGTGGCTTCCGGTTGTGGGGCGGCATACGTTCGAAAGAGGCTGCAGGGGAGGGGCCCGTCCATGTCTGACGTCGTCATCACCGGAACGGGTTTGATTACGGCGGCAGGCGTGGGCGCGAACCGTCTGCTCGATGCGATGCTTGCCAATGAGGACTGCTTCGCATCGCAGGCCGAAGATGCATCACACGAGGCCGGCGCGCAGGCGGTCTGGCCCATTGCGGCTGTGTCATGGTCGCAGATCGGCTGGCCCGAGGGCCGGGAATGGGCCGACAACAAGAAATACGCAAGCGTCGTTTCCCAGGCGGCTGTCGCCGTGGCGCAGCAGGCTATCGCGACGGCGGGCGTGCACGATGATCCGTTGCGCGTCGGTTGCGTCAGGGCGGTCACAAGTGGCTCGGAAGAGGTGGTCAGTACGACGCAACGCCTCGCCTTGAAGGCGGAAACGGATCCGCGCCCGCTTCCGACGTTGCTGTTCGACGAGGTGCCGGACTATACGTACATCCGCGGCATTGCCTCGCAGATCGGTCAGTTCGTCGCCATGGCATGCGGCGCGCGCGGCTCGAACGTCGCCGTACATGGCGAAGCCGGGGCCGCGGGTCTCAGCGCGCTTGCACTCGCGCTGCGCCTGATCGAATCGGGAGAACTCGACCGCGCGATCGTGGTCGGCGTGGCACCGCCGATGTCGCTCGAGGCGTTGGCCGCAACGGAACAGCGCGAACCGCTCGCGGCGCAAGCCCGTTCCGATGGCGGCCCGTTCGATTCGAACCGGGCCGGCCCGATGCCGGCACAGGGCGCGGTGGCGCTCGTGATCGAACGCGCCGAGCATGCGCGAGCGCGCGGCACCCGGGCACTGGCCGCACTGCGTGCCTGCGAAGTCATCACCGCAGGTGCGAGAGCCGAAGCGCTCGACGTGGCGCGCCATCTCGCGTTCGATCGCACCAGCTACAGGCCGGACGTCTGGTGGGCGTCGGGCATGGGCTCCGTCAGGCTGGATGAAGAGGAGTGCAACGTTCTCGGCAAGGTCGTACACGCGCCGGTCACAACGACCAAGGGTACGATCGGCACCGCGTTCGAATGCAGTGCGCTGATCGATCTGGTGACGGCGGTCGCGGCATTGGGGCGCAACGTCATTCCACCCGTTAGTCGTTTGGTGAGGCCTGATCCGGCGCTGGGCACGATCGATTTCGTGGTTGGGCAGGCGCGCGAGGTGTCGGCGGCCCGGATCGCTCTCGTGACCGGTATGAGCCACGGCGAAGGCACTACGGCAGGTGCGGCCATTCTCGAAAGGACGGACGACAGTGAATAACGACATCGTAATTACGGGCATGGGCGTCGTGACGCCGATCGGCGCGTCCGTCGAGCGTTTCTGGGAGGCCAACCTGCGCGGTGAATCGGGCCTCGTCAAAGAGTCGAGAATGGATTTGTCGGACCTGCCGTGCGGCTGGGTGGCGGGGCTCATTCCCGACGACGTCAAGGAGACAATCCAGCAGACGTATGGCCGTGCCGACCGGTCGTGGAGCGACATGATCATGCATTCGGCCGTCGATCAGGCGCTGGCCGATGCACGCTGCGGCGGCAAACCCGGGCCGCTGGCCGGTCTCGTCTGGTGTCGTGTCTGGCCGGGACCCAGCGGGTCGTTTCCGGCCGACTATGCCCAGCGTTTTCGCGATATCGCGCAGCGGGAGAAGGCGTTCGGCAACGACGCGCACGCCATGGTTGCTCATTTGCGTTCGCAGAAATTCGAGCATGAGCTGGTCGACCACTCGACGTTTCCCCGCGATATTGCCGAGCGTTTGAATACGCCGCTCGTGACGACGCGCATCGAAGCGACGTGCTCGGGCGGCCTGCGCGCGATAGCGGAGGCCGCGCGGTTGCTGCGCACGGGCAAAGTCGAGTTTGCGATCGTGACGGCCAGCGTCTCGCGCAATACGCCGTACGTGTTGTCGCAATACGCGCAGCTGATGGCGACGTCGCGATGGAAGGGGGATCCGAAGCAGGCATCGATGCCGTTTGACAAGCGGCGCTGCGGCATGGTCATCAACGAGTCGGCGGGAGCGCTCGTGCTCGAGACGGCTGAACATGCGCGCCGGCGCGGTGTCGACAAGGTGCATGCCATGGTCAACGGCTGGGGTCTCGCGGTCGATACCGGCCACGTCACGGCACCGGATTCGAAACAGATCACGCGCGTCATGTCGACGGCGCTGCGCGAGTCGGGGCTCGGGCCGGGCGATATCGACGTCATCAACGCACACGGCACCTCCACGCGGCTGAACGACGCCATGGAAGCTCGGGCTCTGCATACCGTGTTCGGCGAGCGCATGAACGAGATCGACGTCTGCGCGGTCAAGTCGCTGACGGGACATGGCTCGGCGGCGTCGGGGATTCTCGAGACGGTGGTCTCGGCGTTGACGCTTTGCCGCGGCATCGTGCCGCCGATCGTGACCTGCGAGGAACCCGACCCGGACTGCAATATTCGTATCTCGCGCACACCGGTCGAGCGCCCGGTCAATCGTGTGCTCAAGAACTCGTTCGGCTTTGGCGGGCAGTATGCGTCGATGGTGTTTTCGCGTCCCGAGAATCGCCGACTCCCATGACCCGACTCCGCGTCCCCTATCCGGCATCGGGAGCATGGTTCGATGCCGATGATGCCGCTGCGCTGGCTGCTCGCGTCCAAGAGATGACGGTTGGGACGGGTTCGTTCTTTCCGTACCCGGAGCAGGGCGAGTTTTGCGAAAGCCTGCAGACGGTCACGGGCGGCCGGTACATCGTGCCTGTCTCGTCCTGTGCCGCCGCGATCGGCTGCTTGCTGAGACTACACGACGTTGGTCCCGGCGACGAAGTCATCACGACGCCGCTGACGTTCGTCGCCACGGCGAGCGAGGTGATGCTCACGGGCGCAAAAGTCGTTTTTGCCGATGTCGACCCGCGCACGATGAACCTCGACCCGAGGTCGGTGCGTGCGCATATCACCGCGCGAACGAAAGCCATCTTGCCTGTTCATTTCGCGGGTATGCCGAGCGACGTGGAGGGCTTCGAGCAGATTTCACGCGAGACCGGCATCCCCGTGATCTACGACACGGCACACGCGCTCGGTGCGCACAGCGCAGGGCAGCCGATCTGCCGGTTCGGCACGGCCAACTGCCTGAGTTTCCAGATCAGCAAGCACGTGACTTGTCTGGGCGAAGGCGGCGCAATCGTATGCGAGAGCCAGGAACTCGCCGAGGCCGCCATGCAGTACAAGAGCTTCGGCTTCAGCTATCCGCGCAGGGACACCTTCGACGGCGGCACGGTTGTGCGGATCGGCACGAACCTTCAGATGACGAAGCTGCAGTTTTTTGCGGGCACGTTGCAACTGCGCAAATTCGCGGCGCGGCAAGCCGTCCGGCAAGACGTTTTCCTGCGTTTGCGCGATGCGCTGTCGGATATCGAAGAGATCGAGCTACCGGACATCGACCCGACCGAGCATGCCTGCCTGTTGTTCGTGGTCCGCATGCGCGACAACGCGGTCCACAGCGGAACCGCGAGCTTGCGCGATGCCCTGCAGCGCGACTTCGGCATCGAGACGCGGCTTCACTATGACCCGCTCTGGGAGTGGCCTGCGCTGAAGCAGCTCGGCTATGACGGTGCTAACTGCCCTCACGCGGCCGATGCGAGTCGGCGCCTCGTCACGCTGCCGGTGTCCGTCGGGACGACCGACGAACAATGCGACTACCTTAACCAATCGATACGCAAATGCTTCGTACGTTGTTGAACTTCGCACTGCGGCGGTGCGGAACATACATTCAGGCAGCGATACTGGCATCAGCGCTCTGCGCGTGCTCGGTGCCGGGTACGGGGGCCGGCGCAGCGGCCGGTGTGTCGGCGAACGGCGGCCGGCCGCCGGCAGCGGGTGTCGCCAGCGCGAGAGGCGGCGATATCCGGCTCGCTGCGTTCGGTTCGTTCATCGTGCCGGGCGAGGCGGTCGTGCTGAACGGCGTGCCGCCGCGTGTCGTGACATACGGACCGAACCTGCCGGCCGTGAAGGTCGAGCAGAACGGGAAGTTCGAGACAGGGCAGATGTACGTCCAGTACATGCTGCTGGCGAAGCCCACGTCGCGTCTGCCGCTGTTGATGTGGCACGGAGGGGGATCGACAGCGTCGATCTGGGAAAGCTCGCCGGACGGGCGCCCAGGATGGGCGACGCACTTCCTGAAGGCGGGCTATTCGCTATACCTCTCCGATGCTGTGGAGCGCGGGCGCTCGGGCTTCAGTCAATACCCGCAGATTTACCATTCCGAGCCGCTCTTCAGAACGGAGCGCGAAGCCTGGGAAGAATTCCGTATCGGCACCTGGAATGACGATCCTGCGTTGCGCCAGGTATTCGCCGGGCATCAGTTTCCCGTCGACGCGTTCGACGGCTTCATGCGAATGGGCGTGCCGCGGTGGGTCGACAACGATCCTGCCGCGCAGCGTGCGTACGACCGCCTGGTCAAGCAGGTCTGCCCCTGTCTGTTGATCGCGCACAGCCAGGGGACGCAATTCGCACTGCGTGCCGCAGCCCGTTATCCCGATCTCGTGAAGGCCCTTGTTCTGATCGAGCCGTTCGGCGTGCCAACCTTGAGCGGCGCCGAGAAGGCGGCACTGGGCAACGTGCCGCACCTCCTGCTTTGGGGGGACTTCATCGATAAGAGCCGTCTTTGGCGCTATGAGCAACACAGTTTCCGGGCTTATTTCGATGCTTTGCCGCAGGGCGAGCATAACGCCTGGGTCGAGTTACCTCGTCTCGGGATATCGGGCAACTCGCATTTCATGATGCTTGACGAGAACTCGGACGTGGTTGCAGACGTCGTCGAAAAGTGGCTCAAGCACGAAGAAGCGGCAATGCCGCAGACCCTATCCGCGACACGTTGAGCGAGGATTGAACATGGCAATCGAAAGAACAGGCGAGTGGGCACCGATCACGATCGAGCTGGACCGTGCACGACACTACCAGCGCGTGGTCACGGGCGACGCAGAGAATGCGCAAATCGATATCGACCGCATTCTGAGCCGCGCGGCTTATCCGCGACGGCTGTTTCGCGGTCTCGACGACGTGTCGCTCGACACCCTGAAGGCGCACCTGGTGGGCGCACGGCCGATTACGGTCGGCCTGCGTTTGACGAATACCTGCAACTACGACTGCATCTATTGCGGAACGGCGGAAAAGCGTGGAAAGGACGGCGCCGGAGTCCTAACAAAGGACGAGTACAAGGACATCCTTTCTCAAGCCGCCGAGGTCGGTGTTCGCTCAGCCATCTTCGGCGCCAACGGCGAACCGCTGCTGACTTACGGCCTGCCTGAAATCCTCGAGCACGCCGCAAGTCTCGGCATCGTGCCGATCATTTTCAGCAATACATCGGTGCTCGGTAACGACGTGCTTTGTCAGCGTCGTCACGGCATTGACGGCCGGCAACTGCTGAAAGTCATCGACGAGAGCGGCACCTCGCTCATCATCAGCGCCGAGTCGCTGCAGCGCGAGCGCTACAACCGGATCATGGCCGTCGATGCATTCGATTATTTCGAAGAAGCCATTCGCCGTATCCGCTGCGAATCGTCGCTGCCCGAGCCGGCGGTCTTCGACGGGCGCCCGCTGTGCCGCCTTGCATTGTCTGCCGTGATGATGCCGATCAATTACGACGAGCGTTTCGATCTCGTCGAGTTCATTCACGGGCTCAATGGTGTTGCCATCCTGAAGCCGCCTTCATTGCACGGGTCTGCCGCGACCAACCGGGAAATGATGTTCACCCCGGACGAAGTCAAGCGGATTCGCCCGGAACTGGAGGCGATGTCAGACAAGCAGGCGACGCTGCAGATTTTGACGCTCGCCTGTGCATCGTGGACATTGAGCTTTTCGATCGACAACGAAGGCCGTTTCATGTCGTGCATGACCGAGGAGGTCAACCCGTTCGGGCCCGAGGTGACGACGCGCAATACGCGCATCAGTGAAGTGCTGGGGCGGCGGTACGAACTGGTGAAACTCGGTAATACGATTTGTCCGGTGAAGGACAAGTTCTACGAACGCAGCACGCCCGTCGCCAACTAATCCGAAAAAACATGGACCATTCCCTACTCAGCGATCTCGATCGCGAAATCGAATATGCCGATACGTCATCGGTTTTCTATGGCGCATTGTTTCGGACGCTGCGCGAAATTTTCGGCGCACCGCGTGACGGCTTGCCGGCGTCGCTTGCCGGGACATTGAACGCCATCGAGCAGCGGTGGCGTGGGAGGCGATTCAGCGCCTGGTTCGAGCGGCCGTTGCTGCTGGCGTCAGCATTTCATCGGATGGTGTTGGAGCATTCAGGGCACAGGCTGCAACGTTTTTATGCGACGTGCGGTGGCGGCTATGAGGACGGCCAGCGCGCGCAGTTGCACGACGCGCTCGTGCATACGCTCGGTGAGGACGGGCCGGCCTATCTGGCCGTGCTCGAATCGCAATCGGTGCAGACGAACGAAATCGCACGCGGCATCTGCTGGATGCTGCCGGCCGGCGCGCTCATGACGCGCTTCCGGCAGCCCGTGGTCCTCGTCGAGCTCGGTTGCAGCGCGGGTCTGAATCTGATCTCCGATGAATATGGATGGCAGGTTCGCCAGGGCAACGAGCCGTTGCTCGAGACGCATGCCGAGCCGCGGCTGGAGGTCCAGGTGGAATGGCTCAAAGAGCCGTCGACCACGTTCCTGCGTGCCGCGCTGAACGACATGCGCGGTCGCGTTGCATGGCGCACGGGGTGCGATCTCGTGGTGCCCGATACGCAGAAGGCCTCGGATTGCTCGATGCTCAGGTCGCTGATCTGGGGCGACAATCCGGCGCGGCTCGAACGTCTGGAGCAGGCCTTGAGCATGCAGGTCAAACGCCGCGCTGCCGGCGATATCGCGTTGAACGCGGGCGATGCCATCGACTTCGTGCCCAGCGTGGCCGAGGAGATCAAACGGCGCTTCGGTGACGACGTGGCGGTCATTTTCTACAACACGGTCGTTACCTGCTATTTCGACGCCGATGCCTACGCGCGGTTGAAGGAGGCGCTTGTCGCTGCGTTCAAGGGCCCGTTGCACAAGAGCCCGTGTTACTGGATCGAGCACGAGCCGGTCAAGGCCCGCGCCGATCTTGCTGGCCTTGGCCGCAAATTCGAAAGCACCGTGCGTATTCATAGCCTCGATGCACAGGGCGAGCTGAGCACGTCCATCGTGGCGGGAACCGAGATGCATCCGCGTACGATTACGCTGGCTGACGTGCCGCTCTGGAAAGCGTCGTCGGACTGATTTCCTCGGAGGGGACGTGGACTATGCCACCGTGGTACCCGACTGGGCAAGCCCAGTCGACGTGCCGGCCTGCAGCTTCGTCGATGAACCGATTCGCGCA
>CBJMQH010000147.1:0-10964 GCA_966431825.1 uncultured Trinickia sp. | reverse complement strand
GTCTCCTTCGCCATGGCCGTAACGGTCGTTGCACGCCTTGAAGTGATCGATGTCGAGCATCAGGAGGGAGATCGGCGCGCGCTCATGCGCCGCGCGCGCCCAACGCACGGTGCACGCCGCCTCGAACGCGCGGCGGTTGGCGGCACCCGTGAGCGGGTCCACCGTTGCGAGCCGCTTCAACTCCTCGAGCGCCGCCGCGAGCCGGGAGTGAAGAAAACTGTTTTCGACGAGCAGAAGCAGCAGCACGAAACTCGCGGCGAGCAGGCCGTAGAGACGGCCCACGTAGAACCCGAGGTCGAAACGGGCGGCATTGAACACGGCGCTCAACGCGACATCGCAGATCCAGACGCACAGCACGACCATCAACCAACGATCGATCGTGGAACCCCCTCGCCGCCTCCAGAGCACAGCAAGCGCAATGAGGCAAAGCCCCCATGTCGTGCCCGCTACCCCGAGCATCTGCCGCGAATAGCCGTTGCCATGCATGATCGACGGCAGCCAGCCAGAGCCTGCGGTGGCGAGCGTCGTCATGGCGAGCGCTGCGCACAGCACAGCTGCGACGACAAGCAAAAGCCTCGGTGCGCCCACGGCGGCGCCGGACATAGTGTCTCTCGCACTGTCTTTGAAGATCGCATAGGCCAGCACGAACAGCGGAAAGCCGGCATGCCAGAACATATAGATCCAGGCCGTGCTTTGGGGGCCTGCGTTCAGCAGGCCCGTGGGTGAAAACAGGCCCGGAAAGCTGAGCATGTGAAGCAGCGCCATGGCTGCCGTATAAAGGTAGCCACACGCCAACGCCGCGAGTGCCCGCGAGCGGACGATCACGCACTGGCCAAACAACAGCACGGAAGTAATCAGGTCGTTGACGATCAGTGCCGATTCGTAGACCGGAATGAATCCCGGGACAACGGGCAGGCGCGTCTTCGCGTAGGGCACTGCCACCGCAAACACGAGCAACGACAGGAGCACCACGGCGAGCGGGAGCACGCGCTTTTGCAGAACTCGGGGTTCAACCAAGGAGAAGTCGCTGCCTGACTCGGCGAAGTAAGGGGTGAAGCTGGGTCGTTTCTGCATCGGTAACACCACTTTTTGCGCAGCCCGGTCGGAGCGAGGCGCGCGCCTGCATTCGGAGATTCGGGGAGGGACAGGCTATCACGACAAAGGATGCAACCGCGCGTTGAATGTCGCAGTTTGCTTCGTGCTCCTCACGAGATATCGACCTTCGTGTGAGGACTATGAAAGACCCGAGGCACCCGCGCAAGGCCCGGTGCGTAGGCTAATGATGAATGCAGCGTAAGGATTATCTGCATCGCGCTGCAGGGCGGCATGAAGCGCGATGCCGTTCTGTTGCTCGAACTATGGATTCGTCATACCGGGCGGCCACATCCGATAGCGCCGCCGCAATGGTCCCGACGCAGTCAGATCGTATGTCGCCGCAACCCGGTTACTCGAACACCGGCCGAAAGAAACTGCGCTCATAGCTGAGGAAGCAGCCCGTCTCCTGCGCGAAGCGTAGCGCCGCCTGGCATGCGGCATCCTCCGCTGCGTCGATGCGATAACGCTCGTATTCGGCAAGGCTCGGAAATGTAAAGAGCGCAAGCGCGACATTGCTCGCGCCTTCCGAGGGCATGAAGTAGCCGTGATGCCGGCCGCCGAACTTCGCGACCAACGGAATCCAAAGCCTGCCGTAGTGCTCGAACTCCTGCAGCTTCGACGGATCGACGATGTACTTAAAAAACACAGTGACCATGCGCAGTTCTCCTTAACGGTCAATGGGGTTCGCGGCGGCCGCAGCTGCGGCGACGCCCTGTATCGAAATGGTAGACTCGCGCTCGTAGCGCAACAATGTCACTGCCGGGAACGAGTTTCATTCCTGGAAATCAACAATCACTGCCGTGAGATACCTGCCCGAAATGGTCGTGTTTGCTGCCGTGGTCGAACAGCGCGGGTTCGCGGCCGCAGCACGGCAGCTCGATATGACGGCGTCCGCCGTGAGCCGCAGCGTGGGGCGGCTCGAAGCACACCTCGGCCTGAGGTTGCTGAACCGCACGACCCGCTCCTTGTCGCTGACCGAAACCGGCACGGAAGTCTATGCGCAATGCGCCCGTCTAGCGCAGGCTGCACGCGACGTCGAAGCACAAGCCGGGCGCGATACGACGAAACCGACGGGTGTTGTGCGCGTCAGCGCGCCGACCGTCTTCGGGGAAATCTGGCTCGCGCCGCGTTTGCCGGCGTTCATTGCGCAATGGCCAGAGGTTCACGTGGACCTGACGCTGATCGACCGCGTGGTCGACCTGGCCGAAGAAGGCTTCGATCTTGCGATTCGACTCACGTTGCCGGAAGCGCTGTCGCCAAGCCTCGTTGCGCGGCCCTTGTTCGGCATGTCCTATGTCATGGTGGCGACACCGTCGTATCTCGCGTCGGCAGGACTGCCGGTGTCACCGGCTCAACTGACGGACCATCGCTGCCTGTACCTCGGATACGGCGGGTTTCGCGACCGATTGGAGATGACCTGCGAAGGCGAGCAGGCCACCGTGCAAATCGGCGGTCCGCTCACCGTCAACAGCAGCCTCGCCATTCTGACTGCCGTCGAGTCCAGCGTCGGAATCGGCATCGTACCGGACTTCGTTGCGGCCGAAGGCCTGAGCGCCGGCCGGCTCCAACGCGTACTGCCGGCATGGTCGTTGGCCGGCGCATACGCCGCGCGCACGGCGCATGCGGTCTATTCGCCGACGCGCTACCTGCCGCAGAAGGTACGCGTATTGATCGATCACTTGCTGGCTACGGCATAACCACGATCGAAGCGATCCGTTGCATTTCCGTGGCCGCATCGCGACCGTCGCGTAAGCGCTTCGGGCACGTCTGCTCGACGATCGGCATGCGTTTGAGCTCAGCATTGAGCACCTTCGGGCCGTTGTCCGGCAACGCGTCCGGCCGTCCCGCACCGCCGGTCTTGCGCAGCGCATCGCTCAGGTATTTGTGGGCCCACGCATTGTTCATGTCGGCGTCCACCCCTTCCTCGTACTTCCCGATCGCTCCGACGAAGTCACCTTTGGCCTCCAACGCCCGCCCCCATTCCACATAGGCTGCCGAGAAAGTCGGATCGAGCTCGACGGCATGCGACAGCTTCCTGATCGCCTCGTCATAGAGACCGAGCTTGAGCAGCGCCTCGCCCCAATCGTGGAAGTTTTGTGCGAGCTCGGGATTAAGGCCGGCCGCCTCGCTGAACTTCTGCATGGCCTGTTCGTCGCGGTCGGCATGGAGCAGAACATCGCCCCATAGACGCAACCGCTCGGACGTATAAGGCGGATTGCGGCCGTCTCTGCCGCTGACCTCGGCCAGCGCGTCGTCGCATCGGTGCTGGCGCTCCAGCGCGACGGCCAACTCGGTGTGGAGCAAGCCAAAGTCCGGATAGGCTTCGAGCGCCTTTCTCGCCAATGCTTCTGCATTCCTGGCTTCGTCCCGCAGCAACAAGATATGAATCTTCCCGGCCCAAGCCCATTCGCGTTGCGTGCGCGAGGTCCCGCTCAACATGTCGTCGTAGACTCGCCGCGCCTCACCGAATCGGCAGTCCCTGGGGCTGCAACCGGTACGCTGTTCTCTCGTCAACAGGTAGCTCGCGAACACGCTCGGCTCCGCAAGCCGCAGCGCCACATCTGCGACCTGGTTGATAAAGTCATTCAGATCTTCGGCAGGCGCCGTCTTCACATCGTCGTGATTGTGGTCGCGACCCAAGGGACCGCCTTCGAGCCGGACCTCCGCAACAAATGAGTCGCCGCTTTGCGCTTGCGCAATGCCGATCGTCGCCTTCATTTCATCGTCCTGGCGTACGAGCTTCTTCAGGTAGTACACCGCCGACGCGAGCGACATGCCAACCCCCGGCACCTCGATATCCGGCGGCGTCGTATCGCTGACCGTCATTTCGGAATCGTGAGGCGCAGACTGCGCCGACAAGCCGATCTCGTTCATCCTGGCCGCGATGCGCTCCGCCACATATTGCGGCGAGTAACCGCGCTTTGCGAGCGACTCCGGCACGGCGACGGGCGCCACGATGAGCGCCCTTGAACGCACCGCGTCGGTCAACGTCACAAAAAAGAGCGCGAGTCCTGCCACGACGATCAATTTCGTGACGAGCGCCGGGCTGTTGCACAGCACCCGACCCACGAAGCCGATCAGTCGGCGCGCGCGCCCGATCCCGGTATCCCGGAATCGGCGCTCCGTTTCATATGGCCCGCGAACAAGCACGGCGCGCGATGCGGATGCCCCATAGTGGCTCGCCGATAATCGACGGACGGGGCGCGGCATCGCGCCCGAGGCTCTGAGGTCGAGCGCCCTCTTCGACTGAAAATGTGCCATTCGTCGCCCCCTTTCGGGCAAGCTGAAACGCCCCGCCGTTTCCCGTTCAACACCGGCGTTCGCCTCGACCGGTGCGTTGGCGCCACAGTGCATGCGCCGTGCGCGCAGCCAGCGCATCGCTCTCGAGGGCCGCACGTCGGCGCGCGCGTACCGCCGCGGCCAGCAGGTGAATCATGTCGGCCGTCTCCGACCAGCCGAGGCATTCGTCCGTGATGCTCTGACCGTAGGCCAGCCGTGCCGGCGTATCGACGTTCTGCCGCCCATGGGCGAGGTGCGACTCGATCATGACACCCGCGATCCGTCGTTCGCCGCCTGCAATCTGCTGGGCGAGATCGCGGCAGACATCGACTTGCGCACTGGCGACGTGCCCACTGTTGCCGTGCCCCGCGTCGACGACGACCGCATCGCGCACCCCGGCACGCGCAAGCGCCGCACACGCGCTATCCACGCTGTCGCTGTCGTAGTTCGGTTGTTCCCCCCCACGCAGAACGACATGTGCCGCCGCGTTGCCCTCGCTCTCGACCGTTTCGATTCGACCGTTCACGGACAGCGCAAGATAGCGTTGCGGCGAGCGGGCTGCGACCGCCGCCTCGATCGCCACATCAACGTTGCCGTCGGTACCGTTCTTGAAGCCGATCGGCATGGCAAGGCCGGACGCTGCCTGGCGATGCATCTGCGACTGCGCCGTTCGCGCGCCGATTGCAGCCCACGAAACCAGATCGTCGAAGTAGCGCACGGTCATCAGGTCGACGAACTCCATCGCCGCAGGCATGCCCACCTCATGGATGTCGAGCAGCAACTGACGCCCGCGCTGCAATCCTTCGCCGATCCGACGGCTGCCGTCGAGCCGCGGGTCGTTGATCAGCCCGGTCCAGCCGAGCGCCGTATGCGGCTTCTCCAGATAGACGCGCATCACGATCTCCACCGCGTCCCGATGCATGTCGCGCAACCGCGCCAAACGGCGCGCATAGTCGAGCGCCGCGTGCGGATCGTGGATCGAGCAAGGCCCCACGATCAGCGCGATGCGGCCGTCGTCACGGCGCACGATCCGCGCGAGTGCTTCGCGCGTGCGCCTCACGAGCGCTAAGGCAGTCGAGCGCGCGGGCAGCGTCGTGCGCATCTGCGCCGCCGTCACGAGCCGTACGTCACCGGAAGTAGGCACCTCGTCTTGCGCAACATCCATTGCTTTTCTCCGCGTCATTCCGGGACTCGCCACCACGGCCGCGTCCCAAACAATGGGACGCATTAGAGCCGAGCGACCGCGCGAGGAAAACTGACAGTTCTTTCAGAACGAGCCTGCGGCTGACAGATCTTTCAGCAGGGTGAATACGGATGCCAGGGCGGCTCGCCCGCGAAAGGACCAGGACAACCGAATGCCGCAATGACAGATCGACAAAGCCGAATCAGCAAAATAACGGACCGATACCGGTTCCATTGCGTGCTGAATGAGGAAATAAAATGGCGAGGTCCCCGAGGCGGGGCACATGCGCATTGAGGGGCGATACGACGAGCGGTGCCGATAAGGGCGGGATGGTGCCGGCCGGGGCAGCGCAAACGGGCGCTCGGCGAATACCGGCCGGCGCTGCCGAACTAATTGAATCCGATGATGCCGAGCATGACGGCTTTGACGGCCGCATGCGTCTTGTTGGAAGCATTCAGCTTCGTGATCGCGCTCGCGACATGAAAATTGATGGTCCGCTCGGTCACGCCGAGAATCATGCCGATTTCGCAGGACGTCTTCCCGGCAGCGGCCCAGCGCAATACCTCACATTCCCTGTCGCTCAGCGGCGAGACCCCCCTCGCGTCGCCCCGCAACGGCAGAGGCGGCAAATAGTCTTCGCGCTTGATCAGTTGCTCCATTTTCTACTCCGCAAAAGAACACAAAGCTATGCTCCCTGGTCTCATCGGCCGTCCGCACGAAAACATGACCCGGCGGTCCGCATGAACGGATACGAACGGCAGCTTCATAAAATTCCCGATACATTGTTCGAATGGGGACAAAGAGAAACGGCTGAAACGGGCGGTTGGGTCGAGGTATGTTATTTGAATAAAGGCGGTCTTGATCCGCACCTCAACTCGCCATGTGGGCGGCGAAAACGATTACGCACAATCGGTGCCGCTTTTTCACATCGTGTTCAGCATAAACGCTGTTGCCGCAATGCGGAAGATGCGTAAAGCGCACTATATTCGTGAGTGTGGCGCCATGTCGGCGCCGATACGGGGCAGGGCCATGAGTTCACCCGACTTGAACATGCTGGTCGTGCTGGATGTGCTGCTGACCGAGCAAAGCGTCGCGCGTGCAGCCGAGCGGCTCGAGCTCAGCCCCTCGGCGATGAGCCGCGCGCTCGCCCGCTTGCGGATGGTGACGGGCGATCAGCTGCTCGTGCGGGCAGGCCATGCGCTCGTGCCGACGCCGCTCGCGCTCGAGCTTCGAGAGAAAGTGCGTGCAGTCGTGGCCGAGGCGCAAAGCGTCTTGAAGCCGTCGGTGCACCTCGATCTCGCTTCGCTCGAACGTACGTTTACGATCCGTGCAGACGACGGCTTCATCGAGCGCTACGGTGCGAACATCGCGGCACTTGTCCAAACCGAGGCACCGGGCGTCCGGCTCTGCTTCGCCGCGAAGCACGACAGAAACGGCGCCGTGCTGCGCGACGGCATTGCCGACATCGAGGTGGGCGTCGTCAACAATATGGCGCCCGAACTGCGCATCCAGGCGCTCTTTCGCGACCGGTTCGTCGGCGTCGTGCGCGACGGCCACCCGCTTGCGAGCGTCGATGTGACGGCCCAGCGCTACGTGGCCTACCGGCACATCAGCGTGTCCCGCCGCCGCGTGCCCTTCGGGCCGATCGACGACGCGTTGCGCACGCTCGCGCTGCACCGCGTGGTGAGCGTCATCGTCCCGAGCATTCCCGATGCCCTCGCGCTGGCCCGCGCAACCGACCTTGTGGCTAACGTGCCTGCGCGTCAGACCGACGACGCGCGCGCAGGGATGATCACGTTCAAGCTGCCGGTGACCACGCCGGATCTGACCGTATCGCAGATCTGGCACCCGCGCTTCGAAGCCGACGCTGCCCACCGGTGGCTGCGCAACTGCCTGCGGCGCGTCTGCAGTGACGCGGTCGACCAGCATGCTTGAGCGGCAAGACGCAACGCGGCAACCCACGCGGCGTGCGTCCTGCGATGCACCGCGCTATGCCTGCTGCGATTGACGCGCGCGCACCGCCTCCTTCATCCCTTGCTCGATTTCCTTCGGCGTGAGATCGCGTGTATGCGTGGCGATGTGCCAACGATGACCGAACGGGTCCTCGACAAGGCTCCATCGGTCCCCCCAGAACATCTCCGATAGCGGCATGAGGACCTTCGCACCCGCACTGACCGCTTGGTCGAAGGCCTTGTCGACGTTCTCGACATAGAGGTAGAGGCTCACCGGCGTGCCCTTCAATGCTTTAGGTCCCAGCATGCCGTCGCAGGTCGGCGATTCGTCGGCCAGCATGACCGTGGAATCGCCGATGCGGATTTGCGCGTGCATGATCGTGCCCCCTTCAGGCGCGTACGAGCGAAACAACTCCGTTGCGCCGAATGCCTTCTTGTAGAACTCGATGGCGTCGGACGCGCCCGCGCAGATCAGGGCGGGTGTCAGCGTATGCATACCTTCCGGAATCGGTTTGACCGATGCTTGGCTCATGATTTCTGCTCCTGTTTACAGGTTGTAAGCGTTTCGAGCGGCGCCCTTCGGCGCTTCTCACCCTCACGACGTTCGATGACGGCCCGGATCGACATCGGAATCAAATTTTTTTGCTTTCTGCGATCGGAAAAAACCGTCTGCCGCCGCTCCGCCCCCCAGTAATTGGAACCGGCCGCCGGGCGAGAGCGGCTCCCTCAGGTATAGCCTCCGTAACAGCTTCTCTCCAGATTCTTTTTTTGATACCAATAGCGAATGTCGGATCGCCGATGCGCGCAACACTCGCCTCACGCATACAACCCAGCGCACCGCCGGCCGGCATTGCGATTCATTGGTACTACTAAGTTAAGACGGCGAGGGATCCGCGGTTCGCCATTCCCACAGGATGGATCGGCGCGGGCCGCCTCTCACGACAGATGACGACCATGTCTTACAGGGGAATACACATGCTACGCACCACGTATAAATCGATACTCGCCGCGCTCGCGCTCGGCGGCCTCGTTGCTTCGGCGGGCGCCGCGACCTACAACAACGGGACGGCGTCCGCGACGTTCAACGTCACGCTCATCATCAAACCCTACTGCCTCGTCACGGCCGCGCCGCTCAGTTTCGGCACGGCGGGCGTGCTGTCGACGGCCATCAACGCGTCGACGACACTGTCGATCGCCTGTACGAACACCACGCCCTATAACATCGGCCTGGATGGCGGCACGGTACAGAATTCGACCGTTGCGAACCGGCTGATGGCTGGCACGTCGAGCGGCAACACGGGCTCGACCGTCGCGTTCGAGCTTTATATGGATTCGGCGGACAAGACGATCTGGGGCAATCAACAGAGTGCGAATACGGTCGCCGGCACAGGCACCGGCGTCGCACAATCGATCACCGTCTACGGTCAGGTGCCGGCGCAAGCCACACCTGCGCCCGATACGTATCAGACGACCGTCACCGCAACCGTCTACTTCTGAGCGAATCCGGCCTATGACGCAATGGTTGCGCCGCGCGTGCGTCGCCGTGACGCTCGCGCAACTCGTGCCGGCCGCCGCGCGCGCCGCGGCGCTCGAAATCTCGACGGTCATGGTGACGTTCGCACCGGGCCAGGCGATCGAAACGCTCGCCCTGCGCAATGCCAGCGCGAACCCGATCTCCGCGCAGATCCGGGCGTTCGAGTGGCGGCAAACGAAAACCGACGATGACCTGGCGCCCACGACGCGTCTCATCGCGAGTCCGCCGATCTGCACGATCGCGCCCGGACAGGAGCAGATCGTTCGTCTGCTCGCCGCCATGCCGCAAAACGACACCGAACAAGCCTATCGCCTGTACGTCGACGAATTGCCCACCCTCGACGCCGCGCAAACGAGTCAAGTCAAGATCGCCCTGCGCTATTCCGTACCGGCCTTCGTCCCCCCGCTCGGGGCGGGGACCGCCCTGCCTGCCCTGCGCTGGCAGGTCAGCTGCGACCACGAGCGCTGGACGCTGCGCATCGCCAATGCCGGCCGCGTTCATGCGCAGATCGCCTCGCTCGACGTCATCGACCCGCAGACCGCAAAGACCGTGCAGCTGAACGGCGGCCTGTTCGGATATGTGTTGGCGCACGCCGAGCGCGAATGGCCCGTTACGATGCGCGTGAAAGCGAGCGATCGCATGCGCTTCGTTGCGCGTATCAACGGTACGCCTGTAGAGAGCGAAGCCGATGTGGTCCAGCACGACTGCCGTTGACGCGTGCAGTCGATCGGAGTCCCATGCCGCGACCCACCCCCTGCATGACGGACGATGACCGGCAGCCGCCCCGCGAGGCACGGCATCGCACCGGCACGCAGGTCATGGTGCGCGATGTGTCGCCCGATCGCGCTCGCCGGCCTCGTTGCGCTGCGCACGGCCCATGCGGGCCTTGCCGATATCGCGCCAGGGGTCGATGCGGCGCGGCGCGGGCCCCAGACCCTGTTACTCGAAGTACGCGTGAACGCAGAGCAAACGCTGCTCGTCGCCCGCTTCGATGCGCTCGGCGGTCACTTGTATGCACGTCCGGAAGTGTTGCGCGACATCGGCGTGGTCACGACATCGCTCGCCGCCGGTCCCGATGCAGACATTCCACTCGATACCATTCCAGGATTGGCCTATCGCTACGACGAAGCGAGGCAACGCCTGGAGCTGCAACTGGCCGACAGCGCCCGCGAACCGTATCGCGTCGAGTTGCGTCCCACGCACCATTCGGGGCCGCCCGACACTGCACGCGGTGTCGTACTCAACTACGACCTCTTTGCTCGCCCGACGAGTGACGAACGCATTGCAATGGCCACCGAATTGCGCTACTTCACGCCGGCCGGGGCGCTTGCGAACACCGGTATCGCCTACGCATACCGGAGCCGCGGCTACCGCTACACGCGCAGCGATACCGCATGGACGCAAAGCGACCGGGACCGGCTCACGACGATCGAGGTCGGCGACGCGATCTCGTCCTCGCTCGCGTGGTCGCGCGCGATCCGCTTCGGCGGGGTGCAATGGCGAAGCGATTTCACATTGCGCCCTGATCTCGTCACCTATGCGCTGCCCGCGTTCGCAGGGTCCTCGGCCGTGCCGTCCGCGCTCGAGGTGTATATCGACAATGTGCGGCAGGCAGGCACGAGGGTGCCAAGCGGGCCGTTCGTCGTGAATGCCATCGCGGGCCTCACCGGAGCCGGGAAGGCAACGATCGTGACGCAAGACGCGTTGGGCCGCGCTCTTTCGACAA
The DNA here is from genome assembly GCA_966431825.1 of uncultured Trinickia sp. GTDB lineage: Bacteria > Pseudomonadota > Gammaproteobacteria > Burkholderiales > Burkholderiaceae > Trinickia. The sequence goes on along the minus strand of CBJMQH010000147.1, from coordinate 195 downwards.
CGGTTCCGCTCTATGTCGACGCACGGCTGCTCGCGCAAGGTCGTTCCAGCTATGCAATCGAAGCAGGTTTCCTGCGCCACGCGTATGGCATGGCGTCGTTCGAATACAGTGCGCGGCCGGCATTCAGTGCGTCGTGGCGGCACGGCCTCGCCGACACGCTGACCGTCGAAGCGCACACGGAAGCGACACGAGGGG
>CBJMQH010000146.1:0-11006 GCA_966431825.1 uncultured Trinickia sp. | reverse complement strand
CCGGGCGCGTCTGTCTGCGCCGCCGGCTCGCCGACAGCCGACTCGGGCGGCGAGCCGCCCTCAACCTCAGCCTCGGCCGGCGGATCCTCGGGAAACTCGATCGCATGCTGCGCGAGCAGCGCAGCTTCGGTCTGCGTCGACGGATCCTCCAACGGAGGGAGCTCATCGAGCGCCTTCAGTCCGAGATCGTCGAGGAACTGCTTCGTCGTTGCATAGAGCGCCGGGCGACCGGGCACATCCCGGTGACCGATCACCTCGATCCAATTCCGGTCTTCGAGCTGTTTGATCACCTGCGTATTGACGGTGACGCCACGAATCTCCTCGATATCGCCGCGCGTCACCGGCTGCCGGTACGCGATGATGGCGAGCGTTTCCAGGACTGCGCGCGAATACTTGGGCGGCTTTTCCGGATGCAATCGATCCAGATAGGTGCGCATGGCCGGCTTGCTCTGAAAGCGCCATCCCGATGCGAGGCCGACAAGTTCGACGCCGCGACCGGACCAGTCTTCCTTCAAATCCTCAAGCAACGCACGGACCGTGTCCGCCGAAATGGTATCGGCGAAAAGCTTGCGCATATCGCCGACTTTGAGCGGCTCCTGCGCGCAAATCAAAGCAGTCTCGAGGACGATCTTCGCCTCTTGGGTATTCATGCAGCTAGGTCAGACCCTATGGTCAACGAACCGGATCAAACAGACGATATGGAACTGAAGACGCGCTCGCCCGATTTTGATCGGTCATATTGATGGGAGCACGAACCGGGGGGCGGCCGATCGAATACTTGCGGACAACTGATCGGGCAGCTATCGAGCTGGGCCCAGCCGGACGAAACAGCGGTTTCCGAAGAAGGTTCCGCGTGACTGAACGCCATATTACGCAAAAACACGGGGAGCGTAAACATCGAATCGCGGACTTCGCACGACGCTGCGCGGCGCCTTCGCGACATTTTTTGACGACGCCGAACGCCGTCTTTCACCGCGCGGGAACCACGCCATTGCTGCGTGCGCAAAATGCAAGCAAGCCCGTCCCTCACCCGCGTCAGCGGTACGACACCCTCGCCCGATACGATCGCGCACCGCCGATTTGCGCGTCGCAATATTCGGGCGTGAGCGCACCCGGGCAGCGCCCCCCTGCACAAGATTGGTGATAGCCCTTATTTTCGTGCCAGGTTTTTTGGCGTCTTATACGCCCCTAGCTGACACCCCTAAGAGCCTGATACAGCGCGGCTTTTGGCCTGTTCACAATGCGTTGGCACAGTTCCTGCGTCGATCGGCGCACTGAGTCGGCGGACAGGCCGCGAGGGTTGACCCACCCTCTTCTGCCGTCGAACCGGCTCACTTGGCACCCGATCTTCGAGGTGTTTGAGAGTGCGCGGCGCGGGGCAGCGCACCGGGGTAAGTTTCGCTGAGGTGAGGACATGATGCTGTTCGACGATTTGAGAGATAACGAGTGGGCGCTGGTCGAGGCGTTGTTCTGTGCCGAACCGGCACGGAGCGAGCGCAGTGGGCGCCCGCGCGTCGAAGCCCGCGCAGTCGTCAATGCGGTGCTGTGGGTACTGTCCACGGGCGAAGGCTGGTCCAAGCTGCCGGGACGTTACCCGTCGCCGCCGACGTGCCGCCGCCGCTTCGACGAATGGCAGGCCGACGGCACGCTGGCTGAAATCGTCAAGCGGCTCGGCACGACGGGCCGGGAGATTTCGCTGCGCGGCCGCATCGGCGCCACGGCGGTCAAGCCGCCCGCGCCGCCCAGCCGCGATCGCCTGCGCGGCGCGTTCTGGACGAACCCGGAATCGTGGCGCGCGCCGGTCAAGATGGCCTGACGCCCAATCAGCACACGAAGCTCAGATCAAAAGGCGCCTCCGGCGCCTTTTGCCGTGCTGGACGCAGAATCGGACGCCGCCTCGTTCGCCACGCTCGCCGCCCGGGCTAGCGGCGCACGCCGCCGGCTCGCGCGCATCCCCTCTCGGTGCGCCCCGCAATTTCGGGTTGCGTAACCGCACTTGCGGCAGCCTTCCCGCGCCGCGGCAGCACCGCCCACGCCGAAGCGAAACATCTATTTACCAATATTTACACCGCGCTTTCGCCCGACCGCATACGGTATGCGTATAGAAGCAATATCGCTATCGTTACCAGGAGCCGATCATGAAGCGCGTATGCTGGGTTCTGTGCGCCGCCGCGATGCCGCTGGCCGCCGCTGCCCGCACGCCGATCGCGCCGTACCACGATCCCGCATTCATCCGTACGGCCGAACAACGTTTCGAGGCGCCCAGCCCCTCGGAACCGGCGGTGTCCGCGCCACGGGGCGACTTGCGCGGCGATATCGAAAACAACGCCCGTTCGCGTATGCCCACCCCGCCGCAAACGGCCCGCAGGCCACCTCGCTGAATACGTCGCGAAGAAATATGCATTGTGCGGGAACCTGTCGACGCACGGCGGGTCACAATCATTGCCATGAGCACAGCGTGGCAGCAGAAATATATCCGGTAACCCGTATCCTCGTGATACGGGTTTTTTTCTGCCTGATCTCTGCCTGATGGGAAGAAGCGCAAGCGCGCAGGCGGGGCTCTTCGGGCTGCAGCAATGCTGCCCGCCGGGGACCGCAGAATCGGATGGGTTGTGCATCGCCGCCAGACACGCGGCCGGTGTCAGTAAGCCGGCGGCGCAATCAACGATCGGAGGAGCGAATCAGGGTCGCGCGTCGGCTGTTGCACCGGCATCGACAAGCGCGTATTCGCTGGTACGTTGCACCGACCAGTCGGTCGCCCGTTCTTCGCGCGAGAGCCGCGCAAATTCGGCTCGCCCTTTGTCCGTCAACACGGCGATATCAACGGGCGCATGAAACCCAGGAGCGGGGGCAACCGTGCGTTGACGCACCGTATCCATAAGGCCCAGCCCGCGCAAATACTGAAAAACGCCGGGGCGTCTTGCCCACGGAACCTGCCGGTATTGCACGCGCCGTAGCGCCTCAAGCACCGCTTCGTTCGAATACGTGGCCATCTCGACTCTTTCAGAAAGTGCACGACGGCACGCCACAACATGACTGTCGCAACGCGCGCTGCGACGAGGCGCGTCGTTCGATCGCATTGCAACCGGCCGGCGCCGCCGCGCTTTTTGCCACTACTTATAATTGGAGCCCGTTTCGAGTGGGCCGGCGCTGCGCATGCCGCCACGAAGCGTTCAGCACTTCGTCCAAACTTTCCCCGTAACCATACGTTACCCCAACTCAATTGATCGTATTCGGTATATTTGCGGTTTTTTTCGCACTTTTCATATTGTGGCGACAGCGCCGCCTGCTCGTCGCCGTCGCCGCCCTGCTCCTGTTCTGGCTGCTCGCTGCCGGCTGGTTGACCCAACCGCTGCTCGCCTTGGTACAGCGCCCCGTCGGCGCCACGGCGCCGCTCCATTTCGGCCAGCGCACCTTCATCGTCCTGCTCGGCAACGGTACCGAGCGCACACGTGCCGGCACGCTGGTGCCGAAATCCGATGCCGTTCCCCGCATCGACACGGCGGCGGCCATCTACGCCCAATGTCGACGCGACGGAGCCGCGTGCACGGTCATCGTGAGCGGCGGCAATCCGCAGCACCACGCGCAAAGCGAGGCGGACAACTATGCGCCGTATCTGCTGGCCCGGCACGTCGCCCCCGACGATCTGCTGCTCGAGAACACAAGCCTCACGACCTATGAGAACGCCGCGCACGTGGCCCGCATTTTGCGGAACGAACATGACGAAACGTTGATTCTCGTGACATCGGCCTATCACATGCCGCGTGCGATGCTCGACTTTCACCGCTTCGGGCTGAATCCGCAGCCCGCAGTATCGAACGCCCGCTCCGCGCCGATCGGCTTGTTGCCGCGCATCTCGACGCTCATGAATGCCAACGTCGCGCTTCACGAACTGATCGGGATTGCGCAGTTCCATGTCTACCGCGCATTGGGCTGGTTCTAGGCCTCGCGGCCCGGGCCACATGTAACGAGAGGTTACGGACTGTCGGTTTTGCTATACAAAGTTGCCGCCCGACGGCCTATGCTGGCTAGAATGCAGTGTCCTGCCGGACGAGGCATCCGGGCCCACAACCCACCACTTTTTCGCACGGAGGCAATAATGAAGAAAGCGTCCCTGAGTGTCTTGTGTTCGTTGTCGCTGTTGGCCGGTGCTGCCTATGCGCAAGACGAAGGCGGTGTCACCATGAGCACCGACCCGGCCAAGGCTGCCGACGTCGAGCAACGCGCGCAGGCGCTGCAGTCGCAGCAGTCAGCGATGCCGAGCGACGACATGAGCAGCATGGGCAAACAGCATCGGGCTGCCAAGCACGGCCATCACCCGATGAAACACGGCAAGAAAGCGATGGGCGGCAAGGCTGGCGCACCGGCAGGCGCGAGTCAGTAAGCGCCCGACGCGCGTCGCTTGACGAGCGCGGCCGATGCCGCGCCATGCATGAAGCAAAGCCGAACCCGCCTCATCGGGTTCGGCTTTTTCATTGGCGGAGTGCTTGCCATAGGCATTACTGCGGTGTGCTAAAGTCGCGCACCTTGGACTTCAATCAACTCGAAGCACGCCGGTGCGAAGGGACTTCAATGAGCAATATCCAATTGGAAATCGAGTGGACCGAAGCGGCCTCGCGAAAAATCGAAAAGCTGATGCCGCGCGGCCAAGAGGCGTTTCTTGCCCTGCCCCCCGTCGAATGCCTGCCGATGGAAGGCGATGTGCTCTTCCTCGGTCCGACCGGGAAGCAGCAACCGTTCATCGTCGTGGAACGACAGTACCATCACGACGGCGACGCTGACTGGACCATCATCCTCATTCTCGACGTGCCCCAGACGAATCACTAAGCTGCGTCGTTCCGTAAGCTCGGCAGCCCTAAACAACGGCAAGCGCTGAGCCAGCATGAAAAAGACCCGCGTTCCTTCGAACGCGGGTTCAAACCGCCGCCTTACGAGGAGAGGCGACGGGGCCAGCCCGCTCGCATCGCCCAATGCGCTTCGCATGGCGACGCGGGAATCTGCGACAGCAGTGTTTCGCGAGACGGACGAAAGCACCTTACGTGCCAGCACTCGTCTCCACTATGACACCCCTGTGTATTGACGGTCCCGGCTCGGAACCCTTCGATTTCCGGCGACGTGAGGGCCCCGGCGTTACGGTATGTCGTCACGTGACGATGATGGCTCGGGCGAAAAAAAACCCGCCGGCAAAGGCGGGTTCCTGCACTACGTCAAAGGCCGCTCGCACGGCCTGTTGTCAGCGCAACTGGTCGACCACCAGCGACATGATGCCCTTTGCCGCTTGCGAGCCGTCCACGTTGCCCTTGTCATCCACGACTGCCACACGCGTCTGGTTTTCGGTCACCGCGCGCACGTTCAGCCGGTACTGTTTCGCGACCTTCTCCTTTCGGCCATGGAACACCTGGCTCCAAAAGCCTTGCTCGTCGGAGCTCATGTCTTTCGGGTCGACATAGCGGATGAAGTAGATCCCGCGTGCCCGATCACGGTCGTCCACCGTGAAATTGCTGCGATCGAGCGCAATACCGACACGCAGCCAGGCACGGTCGTACGGCTCATCGAGCGTCAATTCCGACGGCGTGGCTTGCGCATTGGTTTGCGCCGCTGCAGCGCTCGTTTGCGCCGTCATCGTGGCATTGCGCGCGGCCACCGCTGCAGCAGCCGCATCGGGTTTGGCAGCCTTCGAGGACGCGGCCGGCGTGGCGGAGAGATCGTCCGCGGCCGCACCGCCCGCGGCGCGCGAATCAGCGCGCTGCAGCGCTGCCATCAAGCGCTTCAGGTATTCCGATTCGAGCGCGGGATCGTTCGGCTTGGCTTCCCACTTCGTGGTGTCGTTGTTCGCGCCGCTGAGCGCCTCGCGCATGCCCTTCTGGCTCACGAACACGTACGTACCGCCGTTCGGCGCGGCTTCGAGTCGCGTGCGGAACTTGTTGCGTTCGGCCGCTACGTACGAGTTACCCATCGCCTTGGACAGCGTGTTTCGGATCAACCCTTGGTTCACTTGCGGGCGCGTTTCGTTCCAGTCTGTTTCCATGACCTGCTTGTCGCGCTGATCGACGACGAGCAGGAAACCCTGTTCCTGCCAGAATCGCCGCACTTGCGACCACACCTGATCGGGTGCCTTGTGGTCGACCACGAGCCAGCTCTCAGTACCGGCACGTTCAATGTGCATACCGGCAACGGGCGGCACGACTGCATTCTCGGGCGGCGCTTCCTTCTGGACTTGCTGGAGCCCCGACAGCGATGCCTGCCCACCCTGCGGCGGCAACGAGCGCTGATCCGACGTTTCATCGAGCATGTTGGGCGGGATCGCAAGCGATGATTGCTTGGACCGCGAATCGCTCTTGTAGTCGACCTGGGTAGGTTTCGGCGAACTGCATCCTGCAGCGAGGCCGCCAGCCAGCACCAAGGCTGCCAACCGCGCGGTAAAACGAAGATCAGTCATGTTCTGGAAATCCTTGCGCTCTCGCCACGGCCAAGTTTCCGTGGATCAGCCGCGCATTTTACCGGTCCGCGGCGTCGCTGTGCAAAACGCACCGACGGCAGGCCGCTCACCCCCGTGCAAAACCGCTCAATGATCGAGACCGCCAAGCGTGAGGATAGCGGCGAGCGCAGCCGACTTTGCCGCCTCCTGCGCCTGTCCGCGCGTGCGAAAAGGACCTTCGGCCACATGCACCGTATGCCATTCGGCGGGCTCGTCGCCACGCCCCGACAGTCGAAAACGCGCTGAGAACCCCGCTTGAGCCGCAGGCACCACTTCGATATCGACTGTTACGCCCTCGATCGAATGCCGCTCGAAGCCGTCCATCTTTCACCTCCCGCGTTGGCACTGCATCAGATCTGCAAGCCCCGGGGCATGACCTGTCGCACCGAGGAGCCGGTGATTGACATGCGTCGACTCAGCGGCGCGCAACCGTTTCGATCGTAGCACCACCGGGCGCGGAGATGCACAGGCCGTTACTCGCGCCCGCTCGCGTCCGCTGCGTCGGCTGCCGGCTCTGCGAACGCGGCGGGAGCGAGCCAATGCAGCGACACGAGCTTGTCTCCTTCGAACAGGCACTCGGCCGCGGCCGGCTGCTTCGCAGCCTGCGCACCTTCTTTTGTGCTCGCAGCGGAAGCGGCACCCCCGCCCTGCACAGTGCCTTCGACGACGACGCGCGAGCCGTGAATGGCCGAACCGATGTGCGACACCGTGAACTTGCCGGCCGGTGCGAGCGCGCCGTATGCGGTGCGGACCTGCTGCTCGCAGGCACTGCGATGCTGATACGAAACGCAACCGGCGAGCAACGCCGGCGCGATGCTGGCAACGAGCAACAACGGGGTCTTTTTCATGGCGATGTAGGTGGTCGGACGGCGGCGCATTGTAGCGCAGCAGCCGCGCAGCAACGCGCCTACCGCGACCCGGCCGGTGCCCTGCAATCAGCCGTGAACCGCACCGGCGCTGAAAAGCTAATCGCGATTCGTTGGTTCTCATCGTACGGCCCGTTCCCTAGACTCATCGTTCCACTTCCACCCATGCGTACCCCATCGGAAACGCCGCTTCATCGCACATCGGACAAGACCATGAGCCTCTTTCGAACGCCCCACGCTTTGCCCGCCGCCGCACCGACACGCCGCACCTGGATGAAACGCGTCGCTGCCCTTGGCGCCGGCTGCGCGTTCGACTTGGCGGGCGCGCCGGCTGCGCGTGCACAAAGCGGCACCACCACGCTGCGCATCGGCTATCAAAAGTACGGCACGCTCGTCATCCTGAAGGCGCGCGGCACGCTCGAAAAGCGCCTCGCCGCCCTCGGCGCGAAAGTCGAATGGACGGAGTTTCCCGGTGGGCCGCAACTGCTCGAGGCCTTGAACGCAGGCGCCGTCGACATCGGCACCGTCGGAGAAACGCCCCCGATCTTCGCGCTCGCAGGAGGCGTCGATTTCGTCTATGTCGGCCACGAACCGCCGGCGCCCAAAGGCGAAGCGATCGTTGTCCAGGCCAACTCGCCCATTACGCGGGTCGCCGACCTGCGCGGCAAGCGCATCGCGCTGAACCGCGGCTCGAACGTGCACTATCTGCTTGCGCGCGCACTCGAAGAAGCGAAACTCGGCTTCGGCGACATTCAGACGGTCTATCTTGCCCCCGCCGACGCGCGCGCCGCCTTCACACAAGGCAGTATCGACGCCTGGGTCATTTGGGACCCCTATCTATCAGCCATCCAGGTGCAAACGGGTGCCCGCGCGCTGCGCGACGGCGTCGGCCTCGTCGAGAACACGCAGTTCTATCTGGCCGCCCGCGGCTTCGCCAAAGCCCGCTCCCAATGGCTGCAGATCGTGCTCGATGAATTGGGCCGGGTCGACGCGTGGGCGCGCGAACACACCGCCGAGATCGCACGCGAACTCGCACCGATCACGGGACTCGACGTCGCATCGCTCGACCTCGCTGCGCGCCGCGCGGCGTACGGCGTGCAGCCCGTGGACGACGCCACGCTGCAAACCCAGCAACGGATCGCCGACACGTTCACGCAACTGCGCCTGATACCGAAGCGCCTCGAAGTGGCGAGCGCGCGCTGGAACGTTTGAATAGCAACGCTTGATGGAGCCCACCCGATGAAGGTCTTCTGGTTTATTCCGACGCACGGCGACAGCCGCTATCTCGGCACCGCCGAGGGCGCACGCGCCGCCGATTTCGACTACTTCCGGCAGATTGCCGTCGCAGCGGATACGCTCGGGTACGAAGGCGTACTGCTGCCGACGGGCCGCTCGTGCGAAGACGCCTGGGTTGTTGCATCGAGCCTCATCGGCGCGACGCGGCGCCTTAAATTCCTCGTTGCAGTACGCCCGGGCATCACGTCGCCGGGCCTTGCGGCGCGCATGGCTGCGACGTTCGACCGGCTCTCGGGTGGGCGCCTGCTCGTCAATGTCGTGACAGGCGGCGACGCGGCCGAACTCGAAGGCGACGGCCTCTTCGCCGACCACGACACGCGCTACGCGATCACCGACGATTTCCTGCATATCTGGCGCGGCATTCTCGCCGCCTCGCATACGAACGCGTCGTTCGATTACGAAGGCGCGCATCTGCGCTCGAAGGGGGGCCGCGTGCTTTATCCGCCCGTTCAAACGCCGCATCCGCCGCTGTACTTCGGCGGCTCCTCCGCGGCCGGGCACGCGCTCGTCGGGCCGCATATCGACACCTACCTGAGCTGGGGCGAGCCGCCCGAGGCGGTGGCCGCGAAGGTCGCCGACGTGAAGCGCAAAGCGGCCGAACACGGCCGCACGGTGCGCTTCGGTATCCGGTTGCATGTGATCGTGCGCGAGACGGAACGCGAAGCATGGGCCGCCGCCGATTCGCTGATCAGCAGACTCGACGACAGCACGATCGCGCAAGCACAGGCCGCTTTCTCCCGGATGGATTCGGAGGGCCAGCGCCGAATGGCAGCACTGCATGGCGGCAAACGCGAGAAACTCGAGATCGCACCGAACCTGTGGGCCGGCGTCGGACTGGTCCGCGGCGGTGCCGGTACCGCACTCGTCGGCGATCCGCAAACGGTGGCCCAGCGCATGACCGAGTATGCCGAGCTCGGAATCGAGACGTTCATTCTTTCGGGCTATCCGCATCTCGAAGAAGCCTACCGCTTCGCCGAGCTCGTATTCCCGCTGTTGCCCGGCCACGTCCGCGAAGCGCTCGGCGCCGCACGCACGTCGGTCACCGGACCATTCGGCGAAGTCGTTGCGAATCAGTACGTTCCAAGGGTTTCGCAGAGCTGAGCGCATCTCCTAGCGCACGCTGTTGCCCCGTTGTTCACGTCTCTTGTCTGCCGACGAAGGAACTCGACATGATCACGTTTGCCCACGTACGCGAACGCGCGCTTCCCTGGCTCGTGCCGCTTGCCGTTCTGCTCGTGTGGGAAGGGTGCTCGCGGGCCGGCTGGCTTGCAGCGCGCGTCCTGCCTGAGCCGCTCGCCGTCGCGCGTGCCTTCTGGGATCAGTTGCGCTCGGGTGACCTGCCGGTCGACGTGGCGGTCAGCGCTGCGCGCGCATTCGCCGGCTTCGCGCTCGGCGGATCGATCGGTCTTCTGCTCGGCTTCGCGACGGGTCTTTCGCGGGCTGCCGAAATCGCGCTCGACTCGACGATCCAGATGGTACGCAACATACCCGTGCTCGCCACGCTGCCGCTCGTGATTCTCTGGTTCGGGATCGACGAACGCGCCAAGATCTTCCTCGTTGCGCTGGGCGTGTTCTTTCCGATGTACGTCAACACGTTCCACGGCATCCGCAACGTCGATCGCTCACTCGTCGAAATGGCAAGGAGCTACGGGCTCACCGGTTTCGCGCTCTGGACTCAGGTATTGATTCCGGGCGCACTGCCGTCGATCCTCGTCGGCGTGCGGTTCGGGCTCGGGCTCATGTGGGTGACGCTGATCGTCGCCGAAACGCTTTCCGCCCATTCCGGCATCGGCTACATGACGATGAATGCGCGCGAATTTTTGCAAACCGACGTCGTGCTCGTCGGCATCCTGCTCTATGCCCTGCTCGGCAAGCTCGCCGATTGGGGGGCGAAGGCGATCGAGCGCCGCGCACTCGCATGGCATCCCGCCTATCGTCACGCACAGACACTGCAAGGAGCCTCACGATGAATCTGCCCTTCTCGTTCATGAGCTTCGCCCCTCCGGTCGGGCGCGATGTCGAAGCCGAATGGTTCGGTGTCCGTGACAAGACGCCCGTCGAGGACGACACCGGGCGCGTGCGCTCGCGGCGCCCCGAGCGCGAGCGGCGCGCCGAGCGGGTGCCGGCTGCCGTGCGGCTCGCAGGCGTGACCAAACGCTATGGCCGGCGAAAGGTGCTCGATGCGTTCGACCTGGAAATCGAGGCTGGCAGTTTTGTAGCGATCGTCGGCCGCAGCGGCTGCGGCAAGTCGACGCTGCTGCGCGTGCTGGCGGGGCTCGAGACGCCCGACTCGGGCGAAGTGTCGATCGGGCATGAGCGCCACGCGAGCGTGGCGCGCATGCGGGGCGTCTCGTTCGCCGAGCATC
>CBJMQH010000145.1:0-11020 GCA_966431825.1 uncultured Trinickia sp. | reverse complement strand
TCGAGCGCAACGGCGATGGCGCTCGCGAGCGCTAAACCGCTTCGGCGCAGGCTTCGTGCGTGGCTTCGCGCGCCGCGGAGCCGGCCGCAGCCGCCAGCGAGCGGCGGAAAGCCACGAGCTCTTCGATCGTGAGCATCGGGAAGTCATGCTGCGCGGCGAAACGTTCCACGTCTGCGCCGCGCGTCATCGTCCCGTCCGGGTCCATGAGTTCGCAGAGCACGCCGGCCGGCGAGAGGCCTGCGAGGATCGCCAGATCCACCGTGCCTTCGGTATGGCCGCGGCGCGTGAGCACGCCGCCCGGCTGCGCACGCAGCGGGAAGACGTGGCCCGGGCGGACGATGTCCTCGGGCCGCGCGTCGTGCGCGACGGCCGCGCGCACGGTGCGCACGCGGTCGGCCGCCGAGACGCCGGTGCTGACGCCGGTGCGGGCCTCGATCGACACCGTAAATGCGGTGCCGTAGCGGCTTTCGTTGTTGCTGACCATCGGCGGCAGGTCGAGCGCGCGGATCTTTTCGTCGGTGAGACACAGGCAGACGATGCCGCTGCATTCGCGGATGAAGAGCGCCATCATTTCGTCGGTCAGCGTGTCGGTCGCGACGATGAGGTCGGCTTCGTTCTCGCGGTCGTCGTCGTCCTGCAGAACGACGGCCCGGCCGGTGCGCAAGGCGTCGAGCGCAGCGGCGATGCGCGGCGGCACTGGCTGGCCCGCGATCAGGGGGAATTCGGCGAATGCCGTGGAAACCGTCGAAACGGCGGAAACAGGTAAGGACATGTGAAACGCTCCTCGCAATCGGAAATGGGCGAAAAACGTTTCAGGGCTTCGCAAACAGGCAGAACGACAACGCGCGTCGGCACGATAACCGTGCAGGCGTACGTTGTGGCGAACGTGACTATCTGCGCATCTTCTTTCATCCGGACTCTGACCGTCGGCTCTGGCATCGCACCAGATCTGCTGACCCCGCGCGGCGGCCTTTCGGCCGACGCTTGTGCGGGCGCTCGCGGGCTCGCCGGCACATTGGCCGACATACCGCCGGTGGGGAATTTCGCCCCGCCCTGAAGACGCACTGATTGCCGGATCAACCGGCGGAAAGCAGGATACAACAGCGCGCCCATGTTTGCAGGCGGCTCTCATCGAGGTTCGACTCGGATTTCTGACAGGTGTGCGTTGCGTGGGACGCCGGCATCGCACCGGTGAGGCGGGATCGGGCTGCCGTTCGGGAGCAGGCCGCGAATAGGCGAAGCGCTATAATACGAGGTCCCACCCGGGCGGCGTGCCTCGCGCGCCGTTTAATCAGACAAATTCAGACAAATTACCCCGCCCCCAGGTCAACCACTGCGAACGGCGAGCTTCATGACCAAGAAAGTTTATGTAAAGACGTTCGGCTGCCAGATGAACGAGTACGACTCCGACAAGATGGTCGACGTACTCGGCGCGGCCGAAGGCCTCATCAAGACAGACACGCCCGAAGACGCGGACGTCATTCTCTTCAACACCTGCTCCGTGCGCGAAAAGGCCCAGGAAAAGGTCTTCTCCGATCTCGGCCGCGTGCGCGAGCTGAAAGAGGCGAACCCGAACCTTCTGATCGGCGTCGGCGGCTGCGTGGCCAGCCAGGAAGGCGCCGCGATCGTCGCGCGCGCACCGTACGTCGATCTGGTTTTCGGCCCGCAGACGCTCCACCGGCTGCCGCAGATGATCGATGCGCGCCGCGCGAGCGGCCGCGCCCAAGTCGACATCACGTTCCCCGAAATCGAAAAGTTCGATCACCTGCCGCCCGCACGCGTCGACGGCCCGAGCGCCTTCGTGTCGATCATGGAAGGCTGCAGCAAGTACTGCAGCTATTGCGTCGTGCCCTACACACGCGGCGACGAAGTGTCCCGCCCGCTCGATGACGTCCTCACCGAAATCGCCGGACTGGCCGACCAGGGCGTGCGCGAAGTCACGCTGCTCGGCCAGAACGTGAACGCCTACCGCGGCGCGATGACGGCCGGCGCGACCGAAATCGCCGATTTCGCGACCCTGATCGACTACGTGGCCGATATCCCCGGTATCGAGCGCATCCGCTACACCACGTCGCACCCGAAGGAATTCACGCAGCGTCTCATCGACGCCTACGCCAAGACCGACAAGCTCGTTTCGCACGTGCACCTGCCCGTGCAGCACGGCTCCGACCGGATCCTGATGGCAATGAAGCGCGGCTATACGGTGCTCGAGTACAAATCGGTGATCCGCCGCCTGCGTGCGGTCCGGCCCGATCTGTCGCTGTCGACCGACATCATCGTCGGCTTCCCGGGCGAGACCGATGCCGACTTCGACCTGACGATGAAGCTCGTCGATGAAATGAGCTACGACACGAGCTTTTCGTTCATCTACAGCCCCCGCCCCGGCACGCCGGCTGCGAACCTGCACGATGACACGCCGCGCGAGGTCAAGTTAAAGCGCCTGCAACACCTGCAGGCCACGATCGACGCGAACGTCGTGCGGATCAGCGAATCGATGGTCGGCAACGTCGAGCGGATTCTCGTCGAGCGCCCGGCCCGAAAAGACCCGAACGAGCTCGCCGGTCGCACGGCGAACAACCGTGTCGTGAATTTCCCCGCGCCCGTTGCCTCGCATGCACGCCTGATCGGCCAGATGATCGACGTGCGGATCACCCACGCGTACCCGCATTCGCTGCGCGGTGAGCTCGTGCTTGCGTAAAAGACGCCCATGCCGTTGACTGAAGCCAGGAATCCCGTTTCGCCTTGAAGACCACCCAGCCCCTCGAATTCACGGCCCCGCGCGATGACAACGCGCGCCTCGCCAATCTCTGCGGACCGCTCGACGAAAACCTGCGCCAGATCGAGCAGGCCCTCGACGTCACGCTGCAACGGCGCGGCCATCGGATCGCGATTCGCGGTCGCGGCGCAAAGCTCGCGCTCGGTGCGCTGGAGACGTTTTACAACCGCGCTCGCGAGCCGCTTTCGGTCGACGATATCCAGCTCGCGCTCGTCGAAGCGCGCCATCCCGAGAATCGCAACGGGTCCGACGACGAAACGCCCGGCAAGGAGGCGCGCCGCTACGACCCCGACCACCCGTTCGACGAACCGGCCGGGCTCGACGACGCCAACGTCGAGGAGCTGGGACCGAAGCTCTACACGCGCCGCGCCGACCTGCGCGGCCGCACGCCGGCACAACGCGAATACCTGAAGCAGATCCTTCAACACGATGTCACGTTCGGCGTGGGGCCGGCCGGCACGGGCAAGACTTATCTCGCCGTCGCCTGCGCCGTCGACGCGCTAGAGCGCGATCAGGTCAAGCGCATCGTGCTGACGCGCCCGGCCGTCGAGGCCGGCGAGCGGCTCGGCTTCCTGCCCGGCGATCTCGCGCAAAAGGTCGACCCGTATCTGCGCCCGCTTTACGACGCGTTGTACGACCTGCTCGGCTTCGACAAGACCGCGAAGATGTTCGAGCGCCAGATGATTGAGATCGCGCCGCTCGCCTACATGCGCGGCCGGACGCTGAACCACGCCTTCATCATTCTCGACGAAGCGCAGAACACGACGCCCGAGCAGATGAAGATGTTCCTGACGCGGATCGGCTTCGGCTCGAAGGCCGTGGTGACGGGCGACACGACGCAAGTCGACTTGCCTCGCGGCGCGAAAAGCGGCCTTATCGAAGCACAGCAGGTACTCGCGAACGTGCGCGGAATCGCGCTCACGCGCTTTACAGCGGCCGATGTCGTGCGCCACCCGCTGGTCGCGCGTATCGTCGAAGCCTACGATCAACATGCGAAGAAAGACGACACGGCCCCGCAAGACGGCCGCTGACGCCCGGCGCGCCGTGGCGTGCCTGCGCCGCGGCGCCCTTCCGGCCTATTTACTGCGAACATGAGCCGCACGCCCACGCTGAAACTCGCGCTGCAATTTCCGGCGGCCAACGCCTACCCGACGCACAAGACGCTGCTCGCACGCGCCAAGCTCGCGGGCTGGATCAAGGCGGCGCTCTTCGCCGACGCGGAGTTGACCGTGCGCTTCGTCGATACCGACGAAGGCCGTACGCTGAACCGGACCTACCGCGGCAAGGACTACGCGACCAATGTCCTGACGTTCGCCTACGCCGAGCACGAGGACGATCCGGTCACGGGCGACCTGATCGTCTGCTGCCCCGTGATCGAGCGCGAGGCCGCCGAGCAAGGCAAACCGCTCGAAGCCCACTACGCGCACATGATCGTGCACGGCACGCTCCATGCTCAGGGTTACGATCACGAGGTCGATGAGCAAGCGCAGGAGATGGAAGCGCTCGAGACCGAAATCCTCGGCACCCTCGGCTTCCCCGATCCCTACGCCGACCCATCCGCAGCCTGAGGATCCCTGCCCCCGCGCCATGAGCGATACGCGCTTCGAACCCGACGACCTGCTGAGCCCGCCGTGCGGCTACCCGCCGTCGCTCGGCGAGGCGAAACTGCTCTCCGACGAGGAGCTGGCCGCGTCGCTCGCCTGCGCGATGAAGGACTGGGACGGCGCCAGCGACCTTTGGCTCTTCGGCTATGGCTCGCTGATCTGGAATCCGGGCCTGCCCGCCGCCGAGGCGGTCCGCGCGCGCGTGCGCGGCTATCATCGCGGGCTCTATCTCTGGTCGCGCGTGAATCGCGGCACGCCCGAACAACCGGGGCTCGTGCTCGCGCTCGACCGCGGCGGCTCATGCACCGGCGTCGCATTCCGGATCGCCGGCGATACGGCGGGGCCGCACCTCGACGTGCTCTGGCGCCGCGAAATGGCCATGGGCTCCTACCGGCCGGCCTGGCTGCCCTGTCAGCTCGCCGACGGCCGGCGCGTACCGGCGCTCGCGTTCGTCATGCGCCGCGACGTGCCGACCTACACGGGCAAGCTGCCCGACGACATCGTGCGGGCCGTGCTCGCTTGCGCGCGCGGCCGCTACGGCACGACGCTCGACTACGTCACCCGAACCGTCGACGCGCTGCGCCAGAGCGGCATGCCCGATCGTGCGCTCGAAGCGCTGCTCGCGCGCTGCGTTCCGCCGGACTGGCAGGAAACGCCGCCGGAGCAGCGCTTCGGCTGAAGGCGCTAGTACCCGAGAAACGCGGCAATACCGACGATCGTGCCGATACCGGCCACGCCGAGTGCACCCGCCATGAGCCAGCGGCGACGCGTGAGCAGCGTGATGGCGGCAAGCGAGATCGCGACCTGGGTGAGCGTTGTGGCCTGGGCCCACCGGTGGTGCTGGTGAAGTTGCCGCTCACTTGCGCGATCGGCCTCTTCCACGGCCTTTTCGAGCGATTCGGCGTGCGTCTTGATCGCCGCCTTTTGCTCGACATATTTGGCGACGTCCGCCGAGAACTTGGCGCTCGCCTTCGGATCGTTCGCCGTCAGGGCTGCGCCGAGTTCGGCGAGATTCTGCTTCTCGCCCTTCGCCTGGTAATAGCTCCACTGGTTCGCGGCCTCCGTCTTGCGGATCGCCGCCTCGTTCTTGTAAAACAGCGCAAGCCCTTCGGTCGCCCCGCCCTGATACGAGAACACGGCCCCGATCGTGGCGAGGATGGCCGTCATGACGGCGATCCGCCCGGCGAACGGGTCGGGCGTTCCATGGCCGCCGTGGCTGCCGTGCGATACGTGCTCGAGCGCTTCCTCGTGCGGGCCGCGCACTTCAAATTCTTCGGACATAATTTCTTCGCGCAAACAAGGTAAAAGAGTGCTGCGTCACCGACTTTAACAGGACTTTTTGCCCGCGCATGGCGGGCCGCCTGCCTGGTGTATCCTTAACGCTCCGCATACCACGCGTCCGGCCGTCTCGGACGCATCGCCATGAACGACGCCTATCCCAGTCGACGCTACACCGACAAGCCGCAAGAAAAACGCTCGCTGCTCGAGCGCCTGACCGATTTCATCTCGCCCGAACCCGATTCGCGCGCCGAACTGCTGCAGATCCTGCAGGATGCGCACGAACGCAATTTGATCGACGCCGATTCGCTGTCGATGATCGAGGGCGTGTTCCAAGTCTCCGACCTCTGCGCACGCGACATCATGGTGCCGCGCGCGCAAATGGACGCGATCAACATCGCCGACAGTCCCGAGACCTTCATCCCGTTCGTGCTGGAAAAGGCTCATTCGCGCTACCCCGTGTTCGAGGGCAATCGCGACAACGTGATCGGCGTGCTGCTCGCGAAGGACCTGCTGCGTTATTACGCGCAAGAGGAATTCGACGTGCGCGGCATGCTGCGCCCCGCCGTGTTCATTCCCGAGGCCAAGCGCCTGAACGTGCTGTTGCACGATTTTCGCGTGAATCGCAATCACATCGCGATCGTCGTCGACGAATACGGCGGCGTGGCGGGCCTCATCACGATCGAAGACGTGCTCGAACAGATCGTCGGCGATATCGAAGACGAATACGACTTCGACGAGGAAAGCGGCAATATCATCGCATCGCCCGATGGCCGCTACCGCGTGCGGGCGCTGACTGAAATCGAACAGTTCAACGAAACGTTCGGCTCCGAGCTGTCCGACGAAGAGGTCGACACGATCGGCGGCTACGTCGCCCATCATTTCGGCCGCGTACCGCATCGCGGCGAACGTGCCCGCATAGGCGACCTGATTTTCGAAGTCCTGCGTGCCGATGCGCGTCAGATCCACATGCTGCTCGTGCGCCGCGATCCGCTCGCCGGCCAGCGCGAACGCGACGCACAACACGTGCAGACCTGACCCGGGCGCACGCATCCCCCATGGTTGAATCCGTTTCCCCACGCGTCGGCGCGCGCCCTGCCGCCGAATCGTCAGACATGCGCCGCGACGCCCGGCAGCGCGCACTACCGCCCTGGCACTACGTCGTCGCGCTCGCAGCCGGCGCCGCGAATACCCTGTCGTTCGCCCCATCGCGCCACGGCGGCTGGCTCGAACTCGCATTGCTCGCGCTCGTTTATGTCCTGCTTGCGCGCAGCGCCGACATCAAACGCGCCGCCGCAACAGGCGCGGCATTCGGCTTCGGCAACTTCGTCACCGGGGTCTGGTGGCTCTACGTGAGCATGCACGACTACGGCGACATGGCCGCGCCGCTCGCGCTGGCCGCGCTCGTCCTGTTCTCGCTGTATCTCGCCGTCTATCCGGCGATCTCGGCAGCACTGTGGTCGCTTTGCACAGGTCGCGCAAGAACCGACGCGAGCGCCGCCGCACCCTGGTATCGCGCGCTTGTGTTCGCGAGCGCATGGGCCGTCGGGGAATGGCTGCGCGGCACCGTCTTCACGGGCTTTCCCTGGCTCGCGAGCGGCTATGCGCACGTGGACGGTCCGCTCGCCGGTTACGCGGCGCTCACCGGCGTCTACGGCATCGGCTGGCTTGCGGCACTCGTCGCGGCGCTCGCCGTCGAAACCGCGCGCGCGGCGCCCGGTCGGCGCACGCCCGGCCTTCGCGTTGCGCTGCCGGGGCTCGCGGCGGCGTCGCTGCTCGCGCTCGGCCTGCCGCTTGCGCGCATCGCCTGGACGGCGCCGGCGCATACCCCGCTCGACATTCGGATCCTGCAGGGCAACATCAAACAGGAAATGAAGTGGGACG
The DNA here is from genome assembly GCA_966431825.1 of uncultured Trinickia sp. Classification (GTDB taxonomy): domain Bacteria; phylum Pseudomonadota; class Gammaproteobacteria; order Burkholderiales; family Burkholderiaceae; genus Trinickia. Next base: position 3,478 of record CBJMQH010000145.1, on the reverse strand, counting down.
AAGCGGGCCTGCGCGACGCCATCGCGCTCTATCAGCGGCAAATCACCGAACGGCCGGCCGACCTCATCGTGACGCCCGAGACGGCCGTGCCGCTGCTGCTCCAGCAAATGCCCGATTCGTTCGGGCTCGCCGTGCGTGCATTCGCCGATACGACGCACTCGTCGATCCTGCTCGGCGCGCTCGGCGCGACGATCGGCCCGGACTCGCGCGTGACCGACGTCACGAACAGCCTGTTCGGCGTGACGCCGGGCGTCTCCGGCGTCTATCGCTACGACAAGCACCACCTCGTGCCATTCGGCGAATTCGTGCCGCGGGGGTTCCACTGGTTCGTCCAGATGATGAACATTCCGCTCGGCGACCAGGCGAGCGGTACGGCCGTGCAGCCGCCTTTCGTCGTACGCGGCCAGGCCGTTGCGCCCGACATCTGCTACGAGGACATCTTCGGCGAGGAAATCGCCCGGTCGTTGCGCCAGTCAGCCGTGCCGGCCGGTATCCTCGTCAACACATCGAACCTCGGCTGGTTCGGCGATACGATCGCGCTCGGGCAGCACCTGCAGATGGCCCGGATGCGCACGCTCGAAGTTGGCCGCCCGCTTGTCGCGGCGACGAATACGGGCATCACGGCCGCCATCGACGCGCACGGCCGCGTGCTCGCGCAACTGCCGCGCTTCACGGCCGGCGCGCTCGATGTGAAGGTGCAGGGCATGGCCGGCGCGACACCGTATATGACGCTGGGCAACGCGCCGGTTCTCGCCGTCTCGCTGCTCGTGCTGGTTCTGGGGTATGGCTTCGCCCGCGCGCGCCGCACAGCGCGCTAGCGTTGGCGTACGCTCCCCCACAAAAGTCGCAAGCCGGCTTCAATCCGGTAAAATTCAACGTTTTAGCACCGGGCCGCCGGCTTCCCGCCTGCGGTGCGCAGCCGCGCGACGCTCCCTACCGCTTAGCGAGATAAGATGCGCGCGAAGGCTGCGGCCCGGCACCCGGTCCATCCGCCGCCCGCTCGAAGGCACGACATGCTCACGTTTCAGCAAATCATCCTGACGCTGCAATCCTATTGGGATCAACAGGGCTGCGCGCTGCTGCAGCCGATCGACATGGAAGTCGGCGCCGGTACATCGCACGTTCATACGTTCCTGCGCGCCGTCGGCCCCGAGCCCTGGCGCGCCGCCTACGTGCAGCCGTCGCGCCGCCCGAAGGACGGCCGCTACGGCGACAACCCGAACCGCCTGCAGCACTACTACCAGTACCAGGTCGTTCTGAAGCCGGCGCCCGAGAACATCCTCGATCTCTACCTCGGCTCGCTCCAAGCGCTCGGTTTCGACCTCAAGCAGAACGATGTCCGCTTCGTCGAAGACGACTGGGAGAACCCGACGCTCGGCGCCTGGGGGCTCGGCTGGGAAGTCTGGCTCAACGGGATGGAAGTCACGCAGTTCACCTACTTCCAGCAGGTCGGCGGCCTCGACTGCAAGCCGGTGCTCGGCGAGATCACGTACGGGCTCGAGCGGCTCGCCATGTATCTGCAGAAGGTCGAGAACATCTACGACCTCGTCTGGACCGAGTGGGAAGAGATGGGCCCGAACGGCCCCGAAACGCGGCGCCTCACTTACCGCGACGTCTACCATCAGAACGAAGTCGAGCAATCGACCTACAACTTCGAGCACGCGAACGTCGATCTGCTGTTCACGCTCTTCTCCGCCTACGAAACCGAGGCGAAGCGGATGATCGAAACGCAACTCGCGCTGCCCGGTTACGAACTCGTGCTGAAGGCCGCCCATACGTTCAACCTGCTCGATGCGCGCGGTGCGATTTCGGTCACGGAACGCGCGGCCTATATCGGTCGCATCCGTGCGCTCTCGCGCCTCGTTGCGCAAGCCTATTACGATTCGCGCGAAAAGCTCGGCTTCCCGATGCTCGGCAACCCCGTGCACGGCGTGCGCGGGCTCACCACCGACGAGCAGGACGCCGCGAAGCCCGCCTGGGCGCCGCCGCTGAAGGTCGAACGCGACATCGAACAGCAATGACGAGACAACAAGACATGAACCAACCCACCGCCACTCTGCTCGTCGAACTGTTGACCGAGGAATTGCCGCCGAAAGCGCTCGCGCGCCTCGGCGATGCGTTCGCCGAAGGCGTCGTCGAGCGCCTCGCGGCACGCGATTTGATCGAAGGCGCACCGGTGTTCGAGCGCTTCGCCACGCCGCGCCGTCTCGGCGTACAGATCCGCAACGTGCGTGCCGTCGCACCCGAGAAGCAGGTCCGCGAAAAGGTCCTGCCGGTATCGGTCGCGCTCGACGCGAACGGCGAACCCACGGCCCCGCTCAAGAAAAAGCTCGCCGCGCTCGGTTTTGCCGATATCTCGCTGAGCGAACTCGAAAGGGCCAACGACGGCAAGGCCGAAGCCTTCTTCCTGCGCTACGCCGCCCCCGGTGCAACGCTCGCCGAGGGCCTGCAGTCGGCGCTCGACGAAGCGCTCGCCAAGCTGCCGATTCCGAAGGTCATGACCTACCAGCGCCCCGACGGCGCCAACGTGCAATTCGTCCGCCCCGTGCAGCGCCTCACCGTCCTGCACGGTACCGAAGTCGTGCCCGTGACGGCGTTCGGCATCGACGCCGGCGACACGACCCTTGGCCACCGCTTTCTGTCGGAAGGCCTCGTCGCCGTCCTCGACGCGAACGACTACGCGGAAACAATGCTGACGAAGGGCCGGGTGATCGCGAACTTCGCGCAGCGCAAGGACAGCATCCGCACGCAATTGCTCGCACAGGCGAACGGCGACGAAGTCGTCATGCCCGAGGCGCTGCTCGACGAAGTGAACTCGCTCGTCGAGTGGCCCGTCGTCTACGCCTGTCGCTTCGAGGACGAGTTCCTGCAGGTGCCGCAGGAGTGCCTGATTCTCACGATGCAGACGAATCAGAAGTATTTCGCGCTGACCGATGCGGCCGGCAAGCTGCGCTCGCGTTTCCTTATCGTCTCGAACATCGAGACCGAAACGCCCGGCGAGATCATCGAAGGCAACGAGCGCGTCGTGCGGCCGCGTCTGGCCGATGCGAAATTCTTCTTCGAGCAGGACAAGAAGAAGCCGCTCGCCGAGCGCGTGCCGCTGCTCGCGAACGTCGTTTATCACAACAAGCTCGGCTCGCAGCTCGCACGCGTCGAGCGCCTTGAAGCGCTCGCGGCCGCGATCGCGCCGCAGCTCGGTGCCGACGCGGCACTCGCCAAGCGGGCCGCTCGACTTGCGAAGGCGGATCTCCTGACCGAGATGGTCGGCGAGTTCCCCGAGCTGCAAGGCACGATGGGCACCTATTACGCGCGGCACGACGGCGAAGCCGACGAAGTGGCGCTCGCCTGCACCGAACACTATCAGCCGCGGTTCTCGGGCGACGCACTGCCCTCGACGCCCGTGGGCACCGCCGTCGCACTGGCAGACAAGCTCGAAACGCTGACCGGTATCTGGGGCATCGGCCTCGTGCCGACGGGC
>CBJMQH010000144.1:0-11038 GCA_966431825.1 uncultured Trinickia sp. | reverse complement strand
GGCAAGGACGGACAATAAATGGCCTGTTGCGCCGCGTCAAGCGTGACATTTCCACCGGCAATCGAGGCAGTTCCGCGAAACCACGAAAAAACCAATTTAATCAATCGAATAGCAGAAATGGGCTGCCGGTCAAAAAATCGACACAATCGCAACCCAATGGGAGCAATGGCAACCGGAAAGACCCGCAGGCCGCCGCGACCGTCGAGTCGCTTATTGGCGCTGCGTATCGTCGCTTTTGACAGCCTGGATAGGGAGGCAAACCTCGACGCCGAACCCTCGCTCGGGCAGCGGTCCGATCGTGGCCGTACCGCCAAACCGCCTCACCCGCTCACGGATCCCCGCAATACCCGCCGAACGCGGTCGATCGGCTGCGGCCTCCCGCGCACTCGCGTCGACCGCACCGTCGTCGCGTATCGTCAGGCAGCATTCTCCCTTTTCACAACGCAGGTCGACCCATACGGTCGAGACGCCTTGCGCATGCCGCGCGATGTTCGTGAGCCCTTCCTGCACGATCCTGAACAATGCCGTCGACGCGGTGTCGTTGAACGGAACATCGTCCACTTCGACGCTGATTGCAACGTTCAGTCCGGACCGGCGTCGAAAATCGTCCACGAGCCACTCCAGTGCAGGCACGAGCCCGAGGTCGTCCAGGATGGTAGGCCGCAATCCCGCCGCAAGCCGCCGCACCGATTGCACGGCCCGCTGGACGGCGCTGCGCATGCCCTCGACGTAATGCCGGATGGCGCCCCCTGTCGTCACGCCGTCTTCAAGGCCGCCGAGCACGTGGTCGATATCCATGTGCAACGCCGTCAGTTGCTGCCCGAGGTCATCGTGCAACTCGCGCGCAATGCGTCGTTTCTCGTCCTCGCGGGCCGCTTCCAGCCGGGCCGCAAGATCGCTGACGTGCTCCAGCTCGCGCAGTTGCTCGCGCTCGGTCATATCGCGCACGACGCGCGCGAACCCATACAGCTCGCCCACCGATCCTGCGACGGCTGAAATCACGACATGCGCCCGAATCTTGGAGCCGTCGTTGCGCACGACCCAGCCCTCGTATTCCGTGCGGCCGTTCGCGGCAGCCTCGGTCAAATCGGTTTGCGGCCGACGCGCGGCGATGTCTTCGACCGTGTAGCAACGCGAAAAATGGATGCGCCCGAGCGTGGCCGGATCGATGATTCCGAGCCTCACCGCACCGGCGTTCCAACTCGTCACGAAGCCGTACGGGTCGAGCATGAAGATCGCGTCGTCGACCGCATCCATCAGCAGTCGCAAGCGACGTTCGCTTTGGCGCAGTTGCTCTTCGGCCGTCTTGCGCTCTGTCAGGTCGCGCGTGACTTTGACGAAGCCCGTCAATCGGCCATGCGCGTCGCGCAATGCGGTAATGACGACATTCGCCCAAAATCGGCTGCCGTCTTTCCGAATACGCCAGCCTTCGTCCTCGAAACGGCCGTCGGCGGCCGCACGCGCAAGGTTCGCGTGCGGCTCCCCGCGCTTGACGGCCTCCGGTGGGTAGAAGCGCGTCAATGGCTGGCCCACGATCTCGGTTGCGCGGTAACCCTTGATGCGTTCCGCGCCGGCGTTCCATGACATGACCCTGCCGTCGGGGTCGAGGACGAAAATCGCATAGTCCTCGATGGCATCCACCATGTGCCGGAAACGGTCGTCGGGCGTAGCAGTCTGCCCGGCGTCGCCGCTTGTTCCACGCATGTCGCCCTCGGAATCGATCACAGCGGCCACTCCGTTAAGTGCACGGCGCTCTATTCGCCCGGGCCAATTGAATTTCCGGGCGAGGCTCCCGCCTGCGATGCGCGTGGCGCGCGATGCCCCCGGCCCTCGGTTGCACGGCGTGCAAGGTCTATACCCGCCAGCCCGGCACAGCCGAAGCACAATGACCCTATGAAAATGTAATTCGTTCCCCAAACCAATAAATATAAGCACTGCGCAATAAATGTCCAACTCCGCGCGCGAGCGGCCTGGGGACGAAAGGCGAAGGCAGGGCCGAGCCCAAGCGCGATGGGGCTCAGTGACAGCGCAGTAGGCGGCCCGCTGAATTGACAAAATGTCTTAAACTATACACACTGTCTCAAACATCGATCCGACCCAATCTGCCATGAGCCATCTGAGCCTTCCAACCTATGACGACGTCGCGGCGGCTACCGCCCGTATCAAGGGGCATGCGCACCGCACGCCCGTGATGACCTCTCGTACGCTGAACGAAGCACTCGGTGCCGAGGTGTACTTCAAATGCGAGAACCTGCAGCGCATGGGTGCGTTCAAGTTCCGCGGGGCCTTCAACGCGCTGTCGCGGTTTTCCGCTGCACAGCGCAAGGCCGGCGTTGTCACGTTCTCGTCGGGAAACCACGCACAGGCCATCGCGCTTTCGGCGCAACTGCTCGGCATTCCTGCGACCATCGTGATGCCGCACGATGCACCGGCCATGAAGATGGCAGCGACGCGCGGATACGGCGGTCGCGTGATTATTTACGATCGCTACAAGGAGGATCGCGAGCAGATCGGGCGGGACCTCGCGGAAAAGGAAGGCCTCACCCTTATTCCCCCTTATGACCATCCCGACGTCATCGCAGGCCAAGGCACGGCGGCCGACGAGCTGTTCGACGAAGTCGGCAAGCTCGATGCGCTGTTCACGCCGCTTGGCGGTGGCGGCCTGCTGTCGGGCACGGCGCTGGCCACGCGCGCGCGCTCGCCTGAAACGCGCTTGTACGGCGTCGAGCCCGAGGCGGGCAACGATGGCCAGCAGTCCTTCCGAACGGGGAGGATCGTCCGCATCGAGACGCCGAAGACGATCGCCGATGGCGCCCAGACCGCGTACCTCGGCAATTACACGTTCGAGATTATTCGGCGCGATGTCGACGACGTGCTGACGGCCAGCGACGCGGCACTCGTTACCGCAATGCGCTTCTTCGCGTCGCGCATGAAGATCGTGGTCGAGCCCACGGGCTGCCTCGGCCTGGCGGCACTCGAGCAGATGAAGGATCAGCTGCGCGGCAAGCGCGTAGGCGTCGTGATCAGCGGCGGCAACATCGATCTCGACACGTTCTGCGAGCTTCTCGCACAGGCCGACTGAGCGCGTCTGCAGTTCAGCCTTTTCAGGGCGACGGGCGAGCGTGCGCCAGTACGCTCAAGTTGCCCTCTCCGAAGCCCGGGTGCCCGCTGCGCTGCACGATTTCAAAGAAGATTTCGCCAGGGGCGCGCGTAACGAAGGTCTGCAGGAACAGGCGCGGCACGCCGTCTTCGCCGATGTCGCCGTCGATCAGGACCCGCCGTGCGCGCAGCGCCGCGAGGTCCAGGCCGTGTCCGGGCACGCGCGCATCGACCGTATCGTAGTACGCATCGGGCGGCGCCACGAACTCGATGCCGCTGCCCGCCAACGCATCGACGCAGGCGCAGATATCGCTTGTCGCAAGCGCAATATGCTGCACGCCCTCGCCCGGATGATCGGGCAAATAAGCGTGCAGTTGATTCGTTCGCGCAGTGCCTTCCTCGTACAACGGAATCTGCAGTTGCCTGCAGGGCGAAACCATGACACGCGAGTCCGCCGGCACGGGGCTCGTCGGGTCGAGCTCGTGCAGCTCGCGAAAATGCAGCAGGTCGCGGTAGAAGTCGAGCCATTCCTGCATCCGGCCGGCGCCGACCATCTGCGCCATGTGGTCGACGCGCACGAGCCCCGAGCCCGCATGCTGAAGGTCGTCCTGGGCCGTCGCAACATCGACGGGCCGGAAATCGATGTCGAAGATCGAGATATCGCCTACGCCACCGCACAGGCCGCCGCGGCCGCGCCAGCGATCGACGAAGTAGATGTGCGAATCGCCGATGCCCTGAATGGCAGGTATCGTGAGCTCGCCTGCCCCGACGCGCTCGCCCTCGAAAGGCCACGCGCCCATTTCGATCGCGCGATCGAACGCACGCTTTGCATCTTCCACACGCATGCCGAGCGCACAGATGCCCATACCGTATTCCTGCGCGTAGCGTGCGGCGAACGAATCGGGTTCGGCATTCACCAGGAAGTTCATCGCCCCTTGCCGATATAAGGTCACGGCTTTGCTGACGTGGCGCGCAATGGCCTTGAATCCCAGTTGCTCGAAGCGGCGGCCGAGCGCGAGCGGCGACGGCGAAGCAAATTCGACGAACTCGAGACCGGCAAGCCCGAGCGGATTCGCCTCCGACGTGCCAGCCGCAGGCGAAACGGAAAACCAAGCGGACGTTCCCCAATCTCCTCCAACCGGGGCGGGTGATGGCGAGTTCTAACGGTTCTGGTGGACGGCCCTTCCACCGCCACTGTGCTCGGCAATTTTAACCAGACTGTTCACCGAACGTGCAAATCTTCATGCATCGGAAGAATACGAAGCGCGCTTGGTGCAAACCCGCAAATCGTTCGATATCCGAACGAGTTGGAGCGATAATCGCGCAACTTGCTCGCATTGCGGATTGCGGACCGTTTGGGCCCGCCCTATCCTGCCTCCACATTGCAGCACCGAGACCAAGAGACAGGAGACGATCGATGACGCCGAACCTTAACACCACACGGGCTGCCGACCTCGCACAGCCGAAGAGCCAAGCCCAGCGCGCGGCCCTGGGCAGCTTCGTCGGCGCCGTCGTCGACTGGTACGACTTCCTGCTTTACGGCATCGTTGCGGCACTCGTCTTCAACTCGGCGTTCTTCCCCAAGGTCAGCCCCACGATGGGCACGCTGGCCGCGTTCGCCACATTCGGCGTAGGGTTCCTCTTCCGGCCGTTGGGCGGCATTGTGTTCGGCCACTACGGCGACCGCCTCGGCCGCAAGCGCATGCTCGTGCTGACCGTCATGCTGATGGGACTCTCCACCGTCGCGATCGGTCTGTTGCCGACGTTCGCGACGATCGGCTGGTGGGCGCCCGTGCTGCTCGTCAGTCTGCGCGCGATCCAGGGCTTCGCCGTCGGCGGCGAGTGGGGCGGCGCCGCATTGATGGCGGTCGAGTCAGCGCCGCGCGGCAAAAAGGCGTTCTACAGCAGCGGCGTGCAGGTCGGATACGGCGTCGGACTGGTCCTTGCCACCGGCATCGTCTCGCTGCTGAGCCATACGCTCGGCGACAGCGCGTTCCGTGCATGGGGCTGGCGCATTCCTTTCGTCCTCAGCATCGTGCTCGTGGCGATCGGCCTTTGGGTGCGTTCGAGCATGGAAGAATCGCGCGAGTTCGTCGAGAACGTCGAGCATGGCCGGCGCAAGCTCAAACTGCCTGTCGTCGAAGCGCTTGCCCGCCATCCGAAAGCCTTTCTCTACATCGTTGCGCTGCGGCTCGCCGAGCTTTTCACGATGTATATCGTGACCGCCTTCGCGCTCAGCTATTCGACGACCAACCTCGGCATGTCGCGCGACCTCTTTCTGAACATCGGTCTGCTCGTCGGCGCCATCAGCTGCGTGACGATTCCCTGCTTCGCCTGGTTCGCCGATCGGGTCGGCGCCAAGCGCGTCTATACAACCGGCGCGGCCATCGGCCTCTTGAGCGCCATACCGTTCTTCCTTGCCCTCGAAGCGCGCGCCACCGCGTGGATCGTCGTGTTCGCCGTGATGCTCGCCAACGTCGCGCACGACATGGTGGTGAGCGTGCAGCAGCCGCTTTTCACCGGGCTGTTCGGTGCCGAATACCGTTACAGCGGCGCGGGGGTCGGCTATCAGTTCGCCAGTGTCGTAGGCGGCGGCTTCACACCGTTCATCGCCGTCGCGCTCGTCAGCGCCGGCGGCGGCTCCTGGCACCTCGTCGCCGGATACCTCGCCGCAGGCTGCCTGCTCTCGCTCGCCGTGGGTGCGACGATCCGCCCCGCGCGCGATCTGTAGGCCCGACAGCCCCCACGCCGCCTGCCGATGAAGACTGCGCTCGACAAGCGCGACTGGATCGCGGGCCTCGAAAAGGGTCTGGCGATCCTCGAGGCATTCGATCACGAGCACGCCCGCATGACGCCCACGCAGGCCGCCGCGCGCACCGGCCTTTCGCGCACGGCCGCGCGCCGCTATCTCCTCACGCTCGAATCGCTCGGCTACGTCTACTCCGACGGCAGGCTTTTCGGACTGACGCCGCGCGTCCTACGCGTGGGCTGGTCGTATTTCGACTCAGCCCGCATGCCGCGCGCCGTCCAGCCGTATCTGCAGCAGCTAAGTGCAACGATCAACGAATCGGCCTACGTGAGCGTACTCGACGACTGGGAGCTCGTCGTGATCGCGCGCAACGGCGTGTCCCGCGTCATGACCACGGGGTTTGTACTCGGCGCCCGCGTACCCGCACCGCTGATCTCCCCCGGCGTCGTGCTGCTCGCGCATCGCGACGATCAGGCCGCCGTCGAGCAATGGCTTGCGCATGTCGTGCTTGCGCCGTTTACACCGCATACCGTAACGAGCAAGGCCCGCCTGAGCGAGATCATCGCGAACGCCCGCGTGAACGGGTATGCGTTGATCGAGCAACAGCTTCAAGTCGGCGTGCGCGGTATCGCCGTGCCGCTGCGCAACCGCCACGGTCAGGTTGTCGCTGCCCTGAGCACGAATATGCCGATCGGGACCGAAACAGCGCAGGAAGCACTTGCCCGCGTCCTGCCCCATCTGCAGGAAACCGCGCTCGCGATGCTGCAAGTGCTCTGACGCAGCGGCCCCGGCGCACGTCAGGGCGCGACGCCCTCGTGGCGCGACGCCGCATCGACCATGCCATCGAAGTCGTCGATCGAGGCAGGCCGCCCATACAGATAGCCCTGTGCCATCGTGCATCCGAGGTTGGACAAAATATCGGCCTGCGCGGCTTTTTCCACGCCCTCGGCCACGACATGGAGCGACAGTGCATCGGCCATCGACACCATGGCCGTCACCAGGGCCAGCCGGCTCGCATCCGTATCGATCTGGTGTACGAACGATCGATCGATCTTCAGCGTACCGATCGGAAACTTGGCGAGATAGCTCATCGCCGAGTAACCGGTGCCGAAATCGTCGATCGCAATCGACACGCCTAATTGCCTCAATGCATCGAGCGAACGCCGCACGTGCAGGTCGTCTTCGAGCAGCAGGCTCTCGGTGATTTCGACCGCAAGCCATTCAGGCGCGCAGCGCGTAGCGTGCAACGCCGAGCGGATGCTGCCGACGATGTCGTTCATCGAAAACTGCCGGGCCGACACGTTCACGGAGACGCGCACGGGCGGCCGGTCGGGGCTGTTCCAGCGCGCGGCACACGCGCAGGCCGTCTCGAACACCCATTCCCCGATGTCGAGGATCGTGCCGTTGTCTTCCGCCACCGCAATGAACTGGTCAGGACTCAACATGCCGCGCACGGGATGGTTCCAGCGCAGCAACGCCTCTGCACCGACGAGCCGGCCCTGCGGCAGCGCGACGATCGGCTGGAACAGCAGCACGAGTTCGCGTTGTTCGCGTGCACTGCGCAGCGCCGTGGCGATTTCGAGCCGCTCGAGCGCGGCCTGTGCGGCACGCGGATCGTGGAAACAGAACCGATTGCCGCCGAGGCGCTTCGCCGCATACATTGCCGCATCGGCATAGCGCAGCAACGCCGTGGCGTCCTCCCCGTCAACGGGGTAGCGGGCGATCCCGATGCTCGCGGAAACGAAGACCTCGCGCCGCTCGAGCGCAATCGGCCGCGAAAGCGCCACCAGGATCTTGGTCGCCACGAAGGCGATATCGAAGTCTTCGTCGGCATACGGCACCACAAGCGCGAACTCGTCGCCCCCGAGGCGCGCCACGGTATGTTCGGCCGACGCGCTGCGTGTGAACCGTTCGGATACCTCAGCAAGGAGCCGGTCGCCGCTGTCGTGGCCCAGCACGTCGTTGACTTCCTTGAACCCGTCCAGATCGAGCATCATGAAGCCGACCTGGCTGCCCGCCTCGCGCGCGCTCGCCAGTGCCTGTTGCAAACGCTCCATCAACAGCGTACGGTTCGGCAGGTTCGTCAGCGAATCGAATAGCGCAAGCTGGTACACGCTGTCGCGATAGCGGACCATGTCCGTCACGTCGCGGCCGATCGTCAGCACGGTCGACGCCGCGCCGACATCGTCGTGCTCCGCGACGAAGCGCACCGCGACCCAACGCTGCTGCCCCTGCGGGCCCTCGTAGCTGAATTCGGCCTCGCGGGCCATCCCCGTCTCGAGCGTGGCGCGGACCATCGCAAGCGCGCTCGGCTCGCCCTTCGTCACAGGGACGAGCGCCGCCGAAAGCATCTGTGCGTCGTTGCCGTCGAATTGCGCGATCAGCGCCGGGTTCGCATAGACCAGGCGGCAATCGCGATCGAAGCGCGCGATGAAATCGGGCGAATGCTCGACCAGTGTGCGCAACTCGTAGGTGCGCACCTGCTCGGCGCGCTTCAGTGCCGTGATGTCCTGACTGTAGCCGTGCCAGGTCAGGCTGCCGTCCGTCTGACTGACGACGCAATAGTGCGTCGCGATCCACCGCTTGCCCTTCATCGGGTGGGCGATCCGGTATTCGACGCTGCCCGTCGGATCTTCTGCACCGGCCGGGTCGAGCGCGCGGCCGAACCGCCGCAGGTCGCGCGGGTCGACAAGCCGGCGGAGAGGCTCGAGGCTATATTCGAGCTCGCCGGGCGCAACCCCGAAAAGATCCGCGATGCCCGCGCTGACGTACGCCACACGCTGCCGGCCAGGCGAATCGCATACGAGTGTAAAGGCGCTGCCCGGTAACGCATCGACGTAGCTCGCCCTTGCCCGGGCCCGCTCGGCGTCCGTGCGCCATGCCTCGCGCCGTGCCCGCCACGCTCTGAAGCGGGCAAGCCCCGGCGCAACGCCGCACACCAACACGCCAACCAGCAACGCCACTGCCACTCCGAGCGGAAGAACCGCTGTTCCGACCATGTCTTGCCATCAGCTCCCAGTTGTCGACCGCGCGGCACGCCCGTCGGCCCGCACGCGAGCGGCGGCACCCATCGACATCGTGCGCGTGCGGCAGCTCCTTACCGGTATACGGCACACATGCACCGCGTGCGCAGGGCCGCATGTCACGCGAATGACCTGAATTTACGGTAAGGATTTCCCGAGCCGGCGCGCCACAACGACCGGCGACGAGTTCGGGCGGACGAACCCTGACTTGAAGTCAGCGATCCGAAAGATTACTGCGCGATTGTCCTGATTTTTTCGAAAGAAATCCCTACAAACGAATCCATCCTTTCCTACGCGACTTTCCGTCTGTGCCTATCGAGCCCGCGCTATGCCGCGCGTAGCATCGTTCTTGATGCGCCGCTACCGATTCCACGAGGAGAAGTCGACATGAACCTTTCCAGTTTCGAGCCGAACGTCCCGGGCCTGCCGCGACACGACCTGCGTTTGCGCCAGTGGATCAACGACTGGTACGCCTGTGCGATTTCCGACGGCTTCATCGAACCGCCGTACGAACTCGACGACGCCACCGCCGAGCGGCTCGCCGGGTACTTCGACTTCGGGCTCACGCCCGACGAAGGGGTCGGCGTCGTGTTCCGCCCGCTGCACTGATCCGGCGCCGGGACCTCACTCCGACACGATGCAGTGGCGGATCGAGTAGCGGATCAGCTCGGCGTTGTTGCCAAGACCGAGCTTTTGCATCAGACGCCGTTTGTGGGTACTGATCGTTTTCGCGCTCAGTGCGAATGCGTCGGCGATATCGTTGATGCTGCGTCCTGAGGCGAGCAACCGCAACACCTCGAACTCTCGATCCGACAGGATTTCGTGCGGCGGCATATCGGTCGAATGCCGTTCGAAGACCACGGCGTCGACGAGCTTCGGATCGATGAACCGCCCGCCCGACGCCAGCTTGCGGATCGCCGCAAGCAGCACCTCGGGGTCGCTGTCCTTCGTCACATAGCCCGACGCACCGGCCCTGAGCGCACGCGAGACAACCTGCGCCTCGTTGTGAATACTCAGAATCAATACCGGCATATCCGGATACTCGCCGTGCACACGGCGAATGAGGTCGACGCCGCTGATACCCGGCATCGTCATATCGAGCATCAGCAGGTCGACCTGCTCCGCGCGCAATTTGCTCAGCACGTCCGCGCCGCTCACCGCCTCCGCGGCCACGGCGATATCCGTCGCCGTGGCGACGATCTGCTTCAAGCCGCTGCGTACGACGGCATGGTCATCCGCGATCAAGATTCTGATCATCTTCACTTCCCGTATTGATTGGGATACTAATCGAAATTACCGTACCCGCGCCAGGCGCGCTGTCGATCTGAAGCGCGGCACCGATAAGGCGTGCCCGCTCGCTCATACCAAGCAGTCCGTACGAATCGCGCTGGCCCGTGAGCGTCGGCTCGAACCCGCAGCCATTGTCGCTCACGTTGAGCTCCAGACCGCTTCTGCCGTAAGTCAGCGCCACATGCACGCGTGAAGCGTTCGCGTGGCGCGCAACGTTCGTCAAAGACTCCTGCACCATGCGAAAAACAGCAGTCGCATGCGCGTCGCACAGCACCGGCTCTCGTGCATTCAGATAAAACTGGCATTGAATGCCGGTGCGCTTGTTGAAATCCTCCGCAAGCCATTCGAGCGCCGATACGAGCCCGAAGTTGAGTGCGGCGGGCCGAAGGTGATTCGCGACGTTGCGCACCATCAGGATCGTCTGCTCGACGAGTTCGCGCATTTCGCCCACCTTGTTGAGCAAAGGCTGCGCGTCCTGCCGCTTCTGGCCGCCCGTCAATTTCATCTTCAGCAGCGAGACATCCATCTTGAGCGCCGTCAGCAGTTGACCTAGCTCATCGTGGATCTCCAGCGCCATCCGCTTGCGCTCGTCCTCACGTATCGCATCCATATAAGCGCTGAGCTGCCGCGCTTGTTCGCGCGACGCGAACAGCTGCTGCTCGATGCGCTTGCGCGCCGTCACATCCTGTATCGTGCCGACCAGTGTGGCCGCCGCGACGCCTGTGCCGAGCGACTCCACTCTGAGCTGCACGATCCGTTCAGTGCCGTCGGCTCCGACGATCCGGTGGTCGACCGCCTGTGCAACGCCACGGGTCAACCCGATTCGGCAAGCGCGACGCACGATCGCACGATCGTCGGGATGCACGCCGGCAAGATA
>CBJMQH010000143.1:0-11055 GCA_966431825.1 uncultured Trinickia sp. | reverse complement strand
AGCTTCGAAATAGCGTTGTTGCAGGGGGCGGCAGCGGCCGCGTTAAGGACGTCGAGCTTCGACTGGCCTGCGATCAGCAGGAACAAGTGCTCGATGCGCGTGAGCGCGGCAAGCGACAGACTCACACGCGCATGCGGCGCGTTCCCCGGGTGCATCGCGACGAACTGCGGTGCGTCGGGCGCCGTGCCGCGCGCCCATTCGTCGGCTGGGGCGTCGGCGAACAGCGAGGCCGTGTGGCCGTCTTCGCCCATACCGAGCACCGCGACATTCGGCAGCGCGCGCGTCGCATCGGCATTCAATGCAGCGACATGCGCGTCGAGTTCGGCCGAGACATCGACGAGCGGCGCGAAGCGCGCGGCGGCCGCAGGGCCGGCGAGCAGCGTCTCGCGGACGAGCCGTGCGTTGCTCGCGTTCTCGTCCTCCGGCACCCAGCGGTCATCGACGAGCGTCACGTCGATGCGGGCCCAATCGAGCGGCGCGACGGCAAGCGTTTGCAGGAACGGGCGCGGACTTGTGCCGCCCGAGACGGCCAGCGTGGCACGCGCCTCACCCGTGGATGCGGCGAGCGACGCAGCGAGCGCGTCGCCCACGGCTTTCGCCAGCGCGTCGGCTTGCGCGCGCGGGTCGTCAAAAGCGTGAAGCTCGATCACTTCTCCTCCAGACTGCTTTTTGTGTATTCGGCATTATCGATCGACGCGACCTCTCGTTGCATCGAGTCGACCGGTCGAGGTACCCACCCGACACCTTTCCGGTGTCATCGACGCCTCGCGCGATACCCGCGCCGCGCAAGGCGCTTTCGTCAGTTTTCTTCTTCGAGCCAGCAGGTGCCGTGCTGCGCGAGCATCGCGCTCGCTGCCGCAGGGCCCCAGGTGCCGGAAGCATAAGGCTTCGGCGGTTTGTTCGAGGCGGCCCATTCGTTCAGGATCGGCTCGACCCAGCGCCATGCGGCCTCTTGTTCGTCGCGCCGGACGAACAACGCGAGCCGGCCATTGATCACGTCGAGCAGCAGCCGTTGATACGCTTCCATCTGGCCTTCCTTGAAGAACTGATCGAAGGCCAGGTCGAGGTGCACGCTCGCGAGGTTCATCCCCTCGCCGGGCTGCTTGGCGAGGCAATAAAGACGGATCGACTCGTTCGGCTGAAGCCGGATGACGAGGCGGTTCGCCCCGGCACGCAGCGCCGGTGCACCGAGCGCCGAGTGCGGCACGGGGCGGAAGTTGACGACGATCTCGGCCACGCGCTCTGCGAGCCGCTTGCCCGTGCGCAGGAAGAACGGCACACCGGCCCAACGCCAGTTTTCGATCTCCACCTTCAGGGCGACGAACGTTTCCGTCGTGCTCTGCGGCTTCACGCCGTGCTCGGTCGCATAGGCCGGCACCGACGTGCCCTTGATAACGCCCGCGTGGTATTGCCCGCGCACAGCCACCTTCGAGATATCGCGCGTATCGATCGGCTTCAGCGCGCGCAGCACGCGCAGCTTTTCGTCGCGGACCGAATCGGAATCCATCGAGTGGGGCGGCTCCATCGCGACGATCGACAGCAGCTGGAGCAGGTGGTTCTGCACCATGTCGCGCAGCGCGCCCGTGTTGTCGTAGAAATCGCCGCGCGCCTCGACACCCAGCTCCTCGGCGATCGTGATCTGGATGCTCTCGACCCATTCCCGGCGCCAGAGCGGCTCGAACAGCGCATTGCCGAAGCGCAGCGCGAGCAGGTTCTGTACGGGCTCCTTACCAAGGTAGTGGTCGATCCGATAGATCTGATCTTCGGCAAAGATCTCGCCGACGGCATCGTTGATCGCATTCGAGGAACGCAGATCGTAGCCGAGCGGCTTCTCGAGCACGATGCGCGCCCCTTCGTTCAGACCGACGGACGCAAGCGCGCGGCAGATCGGAACGAAGAGCGAAGGGCCTGTCGCCAGATAGAACACACGCGTGCCCGCAAGACCGTCCAGCGCATCGCGCAACAGCACGAAGTCCTCCGGCTTGCCGAGGTCGAGCTTCACATAGGCGATCCGCTCGAGAAAGCGCTGCCAGGCGCCTTCGTCGAGGCCCTGTTTGCTCACGTGCGGGCGCACGTTCGTGTTGACCCAGTCGAGGTAGCCGTCGCGATCGGCCGCATGGCGCGCGACCGCGACGATCTTGCCTTGCTCGGACAGCATGCCCGCACGGTGCGCTTCATACAGCGCGGGAAGGATCTTTCGCATCGACAGATCGCCAGTCCCGCCGAAGAGTACGAAGGTGAAGCCTGAGTCGATTTGCATGAGTCGTGAACCGAAGGTCAAGGGTTGCGCGGGCGCTGCCGCGACCAAACGCACTGCAGAGGCAGCCGCAGTTGCGACCGCCGTTAACTGTAGATGGTCTGGCTTGTAGCGCGATAAAAATAATTTTGACACTGAATTGTAGTTTAACTACAATCCAAATCAAGAGGTAACGTCGAATCGCTGCAAAAAGTATGCGCCCGGCCTCCCCGAGCACCTGCCCGCGCGATGCGGCAGGCGCCGAAACATAACAGGAGACAGTCGTTGAGTTCCCATCCGCTCATATCCTGAAAGCGTTCGCGGCCTGGCGAGGTTCGCGGCGCGCGTGCGCATCGGTTTGTTCGGCGCCCGTCGCGTGACACGCCCGTCCCATCCAGCGTTGTTGTTCTGTTTCACCCAACCACCGCTCCTCATTGACGGGGAGCAATCGTATCTTTGATCAGGTGTCCGGAGGAGATAAAGAATGAAAGTTCGCGCGATCATGGCTGCGCTGTGCGCCACGGGGTTGATGTGCGGCGTGTCGGCGGCACAGGCGGCTGAGTCCGTCGAAGTGCTGCATTGGTGGACGTCGGGCGGCGAATCGAAGGCCGTCGGCGTGCTCAAGGATGACATGCAAAAGCAAGGCTACACGTGGAAGGATTTCGCGGTGGCAGGCGGCGCGGGCGCGGCAGCGATGACCGCCCTGAAGACGCAGGTGATCTCGGGCAATGCGCCGTCGGCTGCGCAGATCAAGGGCCCCTTGATCAAGGAATGGGCGGATCAGGACGTCCTCGTGAACATCGACGACGCCGCCAAGGCCGAAGACTGGAAGAAGAACCTGCCGCCGCAGATCGACAAGATCATGCAGGCCGGTGGCCACTACGTGGCGGCGCCGTTCTCGGTGCACCGCGTGAACTGGCTCTACATCAACAAGGCTGCTCTCGAGAAGGCTGGCGGCAAGGTGCCGACGACGTGGGACGAGTTCTTTGCCGTTGCCGACAAGATGAAGGCCGCGGGCATCCAGCCGATCGCGATGGGCGGTCAGCCGTGGCAAGACCTGACGCTGTGGGAAGACGTCGTGCTGTCGCAAGGTGCCGACTTCTACAAGAAGGCGCTCGTCGACCTCGACCAGAAGACGCTGACTTCGCCGCAAATGGCGAAGGTGTTCGATACGACCCGCAAGATCCAGGGTTACTTCGACAGCGCACGCACGGGCCGCGACTGGAATCTGGCGACGGCGATGGTCATCAACGGCAAGGCCGGCATGCAGTTCATGGGTGACTGGGCGAAGGGCGAGTTCGCGAACGCGAACAAGAAGTCCGGCTCGGACTACATCTGCGCCGCCGTGCCGGGCACCGAAAAGGCCTACACGTTCAACGTCGACTCGTTCGTGTTCTTCCAGCAGAAGGGCCAGAAGGCGGCAACGCCGGGTCAGGTCGCGCTGGCCAAGACGATCATGAGCCCCGAGTTCCAAGAACAGTTCAGCCTGTACAAGGGCTCGATCCCGGTCCGCCTCGGCGTCTCGATGGCCAAGTTCGACGACTGCGCGAAGAAGTCGTACGCGGACGAGCAGACGGCGATCAAGGCTGGCGGTTATGTGCCGTCGCTCGCACACGGCATGGCTCAGCCTGACGCCGTTGCAGGTGCGATCACCGACGTCGTGACGAAGTTCATGAACTCGAACGAATCGACGCAAGACGCGGTCGCCGCGCTCGCGAAGGCCGCGAAGAAGAAGTAACGCCCGGCGGTTTCGCCGTGCGTTAGATGCGTCGTAACGGCTTGGGCGGCACCCCCGGTGCCGCCCAAGCGAGAACCCCCACCGCGCTGCCTGTCCCTCGCGTTTGCGCGCGAAAGACGGCGCAGCCGGCAGGCAAGATATCAGGAGTCCTGTAGTGGCTGCCTCTCTTAGCGGCAACGATAAGAACATCGCGCCCTTGCCCCGTCGCACGTCGTCGATCGCCGCGGCGGCGGATCGCTGGATCCCGAAGCTCGTGCTGTCTCCGAGCATCGTGGCGAGCCTGGTGTTCGTCTATGGCTTCATCATCGTCACCGGCTATCTGTCGCTCTCGAAGTCGCGACTGATGCCCAATTACGAATTCGTCGGTCTCGCCCGCTATGCGGAGCTGTTCGACAACGACGTCTGGTGGACGTCGGCGAAGAACCTCGGCTGGTTCGGCATTCCGTTCATCGCGATCTGTGTCGGGCTCGGCCTTTTCATCGCGATCCTGCTCGATCAAAAGATCCGTACGGAAGGCGCGCTGCGCGCCGTGTTCCTGTACCCGATGGCGCTGTCGTTCATCGTCACCGGTACGGCCTGGCAGTGGATTCTGAATCCCGATCTCGGGCTCGAGAAGGTCATGCACGATTGGGGCTGGTCGGGCTTTGCGCTCACGTGGCTCAACGACCCCGACAAGTCGATCTTCTGTATCGTCGTGGCCGCGGTCTGGCAATCGACAGGCTTCGTGATGGCCCTGTTCCTCGCAGGTCTGCGCGGCGTCGACAGCGAAATCTTCAAGGCAGCACAGGTTGACGGCGCCACGCTGCCGACGATCTACCGCAAGATCGTGATTCCGAGCATGCGGCCCGTGTTCTTCTCGGTCCTGCTGATTCTCTGTCACATCACGATCAAGACGTTCGACCTCGTCGTGGCGATGACGGCAGGCGGGCCGGGCACATCCTCGTCGCTGCCGGCGATCTTCATGTACACGTTCTCGTTCAATCGCGGGCAGCTCGGCGTGGGCGCCGCTTCGTCGATGATGATGCTCGCCACCGTCGTCGCGGTTCTCGTGCCGCTCATGTACCTGGAATCGAGGAGCACCCGCAATGCGTGACACGCTTGTCAGCGGCCCGGCGCAGACCGGGATGAAGGTGAGCCGCGCCGTCATTTACGCCGCGCTCGTGCTGTTCGCCATCTACTTCCTGTTCCCGCTCTACGTGATGCTGTCCACGTCGTTCAAGGGGCTCGACGAGTTGCATACGGGGAACCTGCTCACGCTGCCGCAGCACTTCACGTTCGCGCCGTGGGCCAAGGCGTGGAACGAAGCGTGTACGGGTGTGCGCTGCGACGGCATGCAGCCGTTCTTCATGAATTCGCTGCGCATGGTGATTCCTGCCGTGCTGCTCTCGTCGATCATCGGTGCGTTCAACGGCTACGTGCTCACGCATTGGCGTTTCCGCGGTGCCGATGGGCTGTTCACGATGCTGCTCGTCGGTTGTTTCATTCCGTTCCAGACGATCCTGTTGCCGATGGCCCGTCTGCTCGGTGTTGTCGGCATCTCGAACACGATCACGGGGCTGGTGTTCGTGCACGTGGTCTACGGTATTGCGTTCACGACCATGTTCTTCCGCAACTTCTACGTGAGCGTGCCGGCTGAACTCGTGAAGGCGGCCCGTATCGACGGCGCCGGCTTCTTCACGATTTTCTTCCGTATTCTGCTGCCCGTGTCGCTGCCGATCTTCATGGTGTGTCTGATCTGGCAGTTCACGCAAATCTGGAACGACTTCCTGTTCGGGATCGTGTTCTCGGGCGTGGATTCGATGCCGATCACGGTGGCGTTGAACAACCTCGTGAATACATCGACGGGCGTGAAGGAATACAACGTCGATATGGCAGGCGCGATCATCGCGGCGCTGCCGACGCTTCTCGTCTACATCATTGCGGGCCGCTATTTCGTGCGTGGCCTGACGGCAGGCGCAGTGAAGGGCTGACGGTTTCCGGGCCCGCCCGGGGGCGGGCCGCGGGACGCGGCGCAACGCATATACGTAGCAGTACTGCAGATTAAAGGATTCTCAGCATGGCAAGCCTTTCCATCCGCGACGTACACAAGACTTACCCGAACGGGGTACCCGTTCTGAAGGGCGTCGACATCGAGATCGAGGACGGCCAGTTCCTGATTCTCGTCGGCGGCTCGGGCTGCGGGAAGTCGACGCTGCTCAACATGATCGCCGGTCTCGAGACGGTCACGAGCGGCGAGATTTGCATCGACGGCAAGGTCGTGAACAATCTGTCGCCGAAAGATCGCGATATCGCGATGGTGTTCCAGTCGTACGCGCTGTACCCGTCGATGACGGTGCGCGAGAACATCTCGTTCGGCCTGAACATTCGCAAGGTGCCCAAGCGCGAGCAGACGGAAATCGTCGATCGCGTTTCGCAGATGCTGCAAATTTCGCATCTGCTGGACCGCAAGCCGGGCCAACTGTCGGGCGGTCAGCGCCAGCGCGTGGCAATGGGCCGTGCGCTTGCACGCGACCCCGTCATGTTCCTGTTCGACGAGCCGCTGTCGAACCTCGATGCGAAGCTTCGTATCGAAATGCGCTCGGAAATCAAGCTGCTGCATCAGCGTCTGGGCACGACGATCGTCTACGTGACGCATGATCAGATCGAGGCAATGACGCTCGGCGACCGCATTGCAGTGATGAAGGACGGCGTCGTGCAGCAGTTCGGTGCGCCGCAGGAAATCTACGATTCGCCTTCCAACCTGTTCGTGGCCGGCTTCATCGGCGCGCCGCCGATGAACTTCATCGACGGCAAGCTCGTGGAGCAGGGTACAGGCATCGGTATCGAGATCGATACGGGCGTGGCGCGCGCGGTACTGAATCTGCCGTTCGCGGCCAACCGCGTGAAAGGGCAGATCGGCAAGAACGTGATTCTGGGCCTGCGCCCCGAGCGCATTACCGATGCGCGCGGTGCGCACGATGCGCAGGGCGGCCAGTTGCAACCGATCGAGGTCAAGGTCGATGTGATCGAGCCGACGGGTCCCGATACGCTCGTGTTCGCGCAAGTGAACGGCAAACGGACCGTGAGCCGCGTGCACCCGGCTTCTAATCCGCAGCCGCAGACGAACATGACGCTGCTCTTCGACGTGTCGAAGGCTGTGCTGTTCGACCCCGCGACGGAAGCGCGCATCGCGTAAGAGGGTCGTCGGAAGCGGCCGGAGGGCGGCCGCTTCCTGTTTCTTGTTTTCTTCTTCCTTCGCTTCAGATTTTCGGTTCGCGCCCACGTTCGGCCTGGCGCAAAACGCGTCAGCCGCGACGGCTCGGCGCTTCGCATTTGCTTGGTGCAGTTGAGCAGCACCGGCCGGCTGAGTCTGCCGACCGGACGCAACGGCGCGCCCCTCTCTATTTCCTGTCTGACCGCATTCGCGCGCGTCGTTTTCTCCAATCATCGAGAGTGAGAGTGAGAGGGCGAGGGCCGTGAAAATCAACGTCATGCTGAGCTTGACCGCTGCGGCGGCCATTGCCGTAACGATGGATCCTGCCCACGCCACGACGGCGGGCGAGGCGTTCGGCAGCCCCGGCACGCCAGCCGTCCATGGGCCTGCGCAGAAATCGTTCCTCGGTACCGCCGTCGGCGCGAGCGCGTCGTCGGTCTATTTCACCGGTTACCGCGGCGTTGTATCGGAGATCTATTACCCGGTGCTCGACACGGTGGAGTCGGTCGACCTGCAGTTTCTCGTCGGCGACAAGGCGAAGACTTTCGTCGACGAGGAGAAGCTGCAGCCCTACACGTCCGTGCAGAGCGACGCGCATACGATGAGCTGGCAGGTCGCGACGAGCAACAGCGCGCATAACTGGCGAATCAACAAGGCGGTCTACACCGACCCCACCCGCAATTCGCTGATCGAGCGCGTGACGTTCACGGCGCTGAACGGCTCGAACATCGGTAACCACAACGTCTACTTGCTGTTCAAGCCGTACCTCGATAACGCGGGCGCCGGCAACAGCGCGACAACCGCGGCTGCCGCGAATGGTCGAACGATGCTTGTTGCCAATCACCACGCGCGCTACTCGGCCCTTGCGGTTTCTCTGCCGTGGAAGGCCCAGAACGGCGTGCCGATGGTGTCGAACGGGTTCGTCGGCGCGAGCGACGGTTGGACCGATCTCTTGGGCGGCAGCGCGCCCGATCGCACGATGGACTGGACGTACGGCTCGGCCGCGAACGGCAACGTGGCCCAGATGGGCTGGATCGATTTCGGCAACAGCGCGGCAACGTCGATTTCCTTCGACGTCGTATTGTCATTCGACAGCACGTCGGCGAACGGTGCGATGAGCACGGCGAACGCAACGCTCGCCGACAATCTCGATGGGCTGCGTACGCAGTACGACAATGGTTGGCATACCTACGCGTCGGGGCTCTCGACACAAAACGGTGCCGCCGACAATCTGTACTACCTGGCGGCGATGACGTTGAAGACGATGCAGGACAAGAGCAACGGCGCGATGATCGCCGGCATCGGCACGCCGTGGGGCGAAACGCAGGGCGACACGAACAGCGGCGGTTATCACCTCGTCTGGCCCCGCGACTTGTTCAAGTTCGCCAATGCGCTGATCACGGCCGGAGACACGGCCACGGCGACGACGGTCGTGAACTATCTGTTCAACACGCTTGCGCAGAAGAGCGATTGCGGGACCGCGGAATACAACGCGTCGGGGTGTCCGCAAGGCTACAGCCGGGTTGGCCGCTTTCCGCAGAACGCGTGGGTGAGCGGCGTTCAATACTGGCAAGGTACGCAGATGGACGAGCAAGCCATGCCGATCCTGCTCGCGTGGCGACTCGGCCCTGGCGTGTACAACGGGCTGTGGCCGTCGATCCGGCAGACGGCCGACTATCTCGTCGCGACGGGCCCGTGGACTTATCAGGAGCGATGGGAAGAGAACGCGGGCTATTCCCCTTCGACGATCGCGGCTCAGATCGCCGGCCTCGTCGCGGCGGCGCAGATGGCAGCGGGCAACGGGGATACGGTGCGTGCCGGCAAGTACCTGGCGGCGGCCGACTATTGGCAGCAGAACGTGACGGGCTGGACCTATACGAACACGGGTCCGTACGGCAACGGCCACTACTACATTCGAATCAACCCCGCGAATATGGGCGGCTCCGGTAGCGGTCCGCAGGTCTACAACCCGACAAGCGGGCCCGATTCGGGGCAATCGTTCACCGTGAAAAACGGCGGCGGCACGCATGACGCGCGTGCGGTCGTCGACGGCGGGTTCCTCGAATTGGTTCGGCTCGGCGTCAAGCGTGCCAACGACCCGACAATCGCGAACACGCTCGCGGCCTACGATGCCGTCGTGAAACAGACAGTGAACGGACAGGACCCGGCCTGGTTCCGCTACAACTTCGACGGCTATGGCGAGCACAACGACGGCAGCGCGTTCGACGGTACCGGGGTAGGGCGCTTGTGGCCGATCTTCACCGCCGAGCGCGGGATGTATACGATCGCGAGCACCGGCTTGGGCGCGAACGGCAATGCTTATCTGAGCGCGTTGCGGCGCTTTGCGACACCCGAGGGCTTCATTCCGGAGCAGATCTGGAGCAACAACGCACAATTGCCCGGCAACTGGCAGGTGGGCACGCCGTCCCCGTATGTGGCCGGCACGCCGACCAAGTCGATGGCGCCGCTGAACTGGGCGATGGGCGAGTACATCAGTCTGCTCGCATCGACCCAGGCCGGGCGGATCGTCGATGTGCCATCCGTCGTCTGCGCGCGGTACAGCAACTGTGTCGTGCCGCCGGCCGCAGGCCAGGCGGCAGCGGCCATCAATGTGACGGCGTCCACGCAGTATGGTCAGTACGTCTATGTAACGGGCAACACGGCGGCGCTCGGCAACTGGAACACCGACCTCGGTCTGCCCGTCGATCCGTCTAACTATCCGGTCTGGAAGAACACCGTCAATCTGCCGGCAGGTGCGACGGTCCAATACAAGTACTACCGCAAAAACGCCGATGGCACCGTGACATGGGAGAACTATCCGGGCGGTGGGAACCGCTCGGTGGCGATGCCTGCCTCGGGCACCGTGACGCTCAGCGACGCCGTGAGCTGGTAACGCGGGAAGCGCCCCGAGCAAACGCGCAAGCCGTGCTCAGTGCGGGAGCCGAACGTCGAGCTTGAACGTGACGAGCCGCGCGACGAGGATGAATGCCTTGGCGATCAGCAAGCTGTAGACCGGGTCGACGTCGACCCGGTCGAGCGCCAGATAAGCCCAGCAGCCGACGAATGCGCAGGTCGCGTAGGGGCGCGAGTCGCGCAGGATGAGCGGCACGTCGTTGCAGAGCACGTCCCGGATGATGCCGCCGAACACGCCCGTCACGACGCCCATCATGACAGCGATGAAAGCCGGCATCTGCGCGTCGAGCGCGATCGATGTACCGGAGATGCTGAACAGGCCGAGGCCGATCGCGTCGGCCACGAGCAGCGCGCGTTCCGAAAACACGCGCGAGGCCATGCGCAGCATCGACGGGGCGAACAGCGACATGGCGAAGATCGCGATGACGTACGACTGGTGCTCGACCCAGTAGAACGGCCGGCGCTCGAGCAGGACGTCGCGCACGGTGCCGCCGCCGAACGCGGTCGCGAGCGCGACGAGGAACGTGCCGACCGCATCGAGGCGGCGCTTGCGCGCTTCGATGAACCCCGAGAACGCGTAGGCGAAGATGGCAAGCGCTTCGACAATGGAGAGGGCGAATGTCAGTCTAGGATGAACCATGACGCTCCCGCGTGGCAGCGCCTTGCGGCCCGGGCTGCAGCAACACGAGCACGGCGCCCGCGCCGCCGTCGTGCGGGCGCGCTTGCGCGAACGCGATCACTTCCGCCTTTTGCACGAGCCATGCGCGCACTTTGCCTTTGAGCACCGGCTCTTTCCCGACCGAACCGAGGCCCTTGCCGTGGATCACGCGCACGCAGCGCAGCCCACGTTTGACCGATTCGCGAATGAACACGGCGACCGCTTCGCGCGCTTCTTCGCGACGCATGCCGTGCAGATCGATCTGCGCCTGCACGACCCAGTCGCCACGGCGCAGTTTGCGGACCACTTCGTGACTG